>NZ_JAUNXX010000130.1 GCF_030539555.1 Methanobrevibacter sp.
TAATACAGTCTTGCGCAAGGAAATGTAAAGTTGTAGAACCATTTATTTCATATTCATAAGTATTATTATTTAGAGAAATATACGCTATGCCTTGGCTTGATTGAGGTAAATTAATTGTAATATTTTGATTTTCACCATAAATGATAGATTTTGCACTGACTTGAACATCATTTTTAAAATCTAAAAAGATATCTTCAGAGTCAAGTGTAACTTCAATATGATTGTCTTTAGACTCACTTTTATAAATTACCTTGAATGTGCCATCTACCAGGGTAATGTTTTGAGGCAATTTTCCAGTTTTAGATGAAAAATAAACAGTTAATGGATAAAGTTCTTCAATTCCATCCGTAGTGCCGTCATCCCATGTTAATTTACCTAATATTTCAAAAGTGTCATTACCTAGGTAATTTTCCCATGATGAAAATACTGCTTGTTTATTTACTGGCCACAATAGATTACTGCCATATGTTCCATCACTTTTGACCTCACGATAAGCTATATAATTTGAATAATAATTTTGACCCAACCATACATTATTAAATGTCAAATTACAACCAATACGATAATATCCTCCCCCAATATTTAATCTAGATGAAAGAACACAATAATTAAATTCTATATCAAAATTAGAGTTACTCCTAAATGTACTTATATAATTATAAGATCCTAAAAAATTGCAATAGTTAAATTTCCCCTTAAATGGGCTTGAAAACATTAATGCTTCGTTAAAATTGATAAATGAACAATTATTAAATATTCTTAAATCAGATGCACCATTGAATACTAAAAAATGTCTATCTGCATTTGCATGTAAATAAATACAATTTGATCCATCAAAGATAAGATTGGAAAATGTGAAATTTCCATAGGAAGATGTTAAACCAAAAGATGCATAGGCTCCAGGTTCATTTCTTAAATTTTTAATAATAACTTCACCCAATCCATTAATGAATAAATTACTTGTATTAAATTTTAAATCTGAATCAAGATAATATGTTCCATTATAAACATTTATTTCAACTTTTTTTTCACCACTTAAATTGTTGCATGCTCGTTCAAATGAGTTAAATGGATTATTCAATGTTCCATTTCCCCCATCTGTTGTTTTATTTTGACCTACATAGATTACACGTGAATTCTCCTCTTGTGAGGATATTTGTGTGTCCTGTGAAATTTCTAAATTATCTTCTTCATTAATGTCAATTAAGTCTATTTCACTAGACTGTGTTACAATCTCAGCAGTTGTATCATTTAAATCTGCTGCTGAAACAGATCCAATGAAAAAGATTAATGACACTAATAAAACCAACCAAATTATTTCTTTTAAATTCATGACCTGAATACGCTCCTTTAATTTTTTTATTTATGAAGTGATTTTGTGATTTAATAAGTATGATAAATATTTTAATTCTAAAAAAAATGAAAATGTGAGAATTTTTTAATTCTCACTTTTATTTAATTGTTATTTTTCCGTTTTTGTTTACTGCTTTGTATGCTTTGTCTCCGGCGAATTTTACATTATATTTAAAAGTACCTTTTTTGATTAATTTGGTAATTTTAAATGTTGCTATTCCTTTTTTATTGGTTTTTGCAGTGTAAGTTTTACCTTTGACTTTTAAAGTGACTTTTTTATTTTTAAGTACAGTTTTACCAGTTGTTAGTTTTACTTGTACTTTTTTAGTTTTTGTTGTAGCTTTGAAAGTCTTTTTAGGAGCAGTTAATTTAGTTGCTTTTTTACTTACAACAACTTTAGCACTAGCAATACTTGCACTGTAACCATTCTCACCAAGGAAACTGAAAGTATAATACCTTGTACCCACAGTACTATAAAGTGCTTTAACTTTAGCAACACCAGAACCATTAGTAACCACACTATCTGTTTTACCATTAACAGTGAACTGAATAGTTTTATTAACTAATGACACATTATTCGCATCAACCAATGAAATAATGAAATACTTAGCAGTAGTAGCAGTAGTACTGATATTTCCAACTAAAATACTGGTTGCAACAGGATTTAAAGATTTTTCAATAGCATTATTTTGAGCAACAACAGTTGCATTAAGATTATTAATCTCTTTAGCCTGAGATTCAATAGTGTTATTCATAGTTTTCACATTATCATTAAGAGTAGAGATTTCTGCATCTTTACCTGCAATAATGTTATCTTTCTCAGTTAGATTATTGTTGAGATTAGTAATTTCTGCATCTTTAGCAGTTATATTTTGATTAAGCTCACCAATCT
>NZ_JAUNXX010000131.1 GCF_030539555.1 Methanobrevibacter sp.
AATGCAAATAGCCTTAGCGTGACCTATATGCAAATAACCGTTAGGTTCAGGGGGGAAACGTGTTGTTACTGCATGAACATGGCCTTCCTCCAAATCTTTATCAATAATCTGTTCAATAAACAGTTATTTTGAACTGTCAGCCATATTAATGATTATTGCCATCATGTTTGATTCCGTAGATGGTTGGGTAGCTAGAAAAACAAAAAGAGACGACAGGTTAGGTTTTGGAAAAAATATTGATTCATTATCTGATGTTGTATCATTTGGTGTAGCTCCAGCAGTATTTATTTACACATCAATTAACACCACATCAATACCATTACACGTTACAGTGATACTTGTTAGCTTATTAATTGTTGTTTGCGGAGTTTTAAGATTAACAAGATACAATGTAATTGCAGACCATGTTGAAATAAACGGTTTTATTGGCTTTCCTATTCCGGGAATGTCATTTATAGTAGCCACATTATACTTAAGTGGACTATACAGTACATATTTAGCATTGCTCTTAAGTGCTATCGTAGCTGTTTTAATGATTAGTAATGTGAAATATCCAAAATTCGCCAATATGCCTATAATTGCCATATCCTGCATATTAATAATATTAATCATACTTCCAATACCAACAGTATTATTCAATATCAATATACCTGCATTAATACTATTATTATTCTGTCTATACTACCTTATTATTAATTTAATTAGAAAATAGAGATTGATTACTCCTATTAATTAAATTAACCATCACAACATATAAAAAAAAGGAGTATGTTTAAATGAATAATAAAAAACCACATGATCCATTATATCCGAAAGGTTTTGAAAAAACAAGACAATTACGGGAAAATTTACCAAAACCAAAACCCAAGGACGACGAATTAACACTACTGAAGAAATTCAATCATAAACTTGGAATTTATCTAAATCCGAGCGACACAAACATAACAGAAAATGAGAAAAAAAGAAAAATTGGAATAATAATAACAATATTAATATTATTGACATTAATAATCTCTTCATACTACTTCTTAATCTATGAACCAACACAAAAAGAGTTATCTTTAGAAAAAACAGCGAAATTGAATGAACTTCATGAGTTATACAGTGGAGCATTAACAACTTCCCCCAATGCAATGATTTTAGAAAACAAAATCGAAAATGGAAAAAGCATTGCAGAACTTGAAATGATAAATATAATCGGTCCCGCCACCAAGGATTGGAAATCCTATCATCAAAAATCGATAAAAACAAACATAGACAAATACAATAGAACCATGGCAGTTTATTCAAATGAAAGTAAAAATGTTATAATGTCACAAAATGAAGCTATTGAACTTGTCAATGAAAATGATGCCCATATCTTATCAAAAATACAATTTGAAAAACCAAATACCGTTTCTGTTCCCATTTTAATCTCAAGACTCCAGGCAGGAGCAGGATTGGTGAATGTTGGAAGTGTAGTAGATATATATACTAATTTAAACAATACTGAAGAAGAAATTGACTTAAATAAAACAAGTCCTGACATTAGTGGATGTACAGTGCTTTCAATAATGAGATATGAAGAAAATGGAGAAATCGACTCCGAATATTCAAAATCAAATACAATAGTTAGTGGAAACAATACAAATCCCCATGAAAATACAAAAAAATTCTCATCCAACGTATTAGAAATGATTAAAGGAAGCATTATGAAAGGATACAGTGAAAAAGAAACGTTACAAATGCTTAAGGATTATGGGGTGAAACTATCAAATTATGAACGACAGATTAATTTAGGTGATTTGGATGCACAATATATGCTTTTGATTGAAACACCACAGGACAAAGTTAGTTACATGATAAATAACATGGACAATATCATATTAACAATACCCACAACTAATGCACCGGATTGGATGATAAATGAAATCAACTCAACATACCAGTATGAAGAAAACTATTATTAATAGATATTACAAAAAGTGATAATATGGAAAAACCAAGTATTACTACCATAATTGTTATAATTTGCATATTAATAATCGGATTATATGCTATGGGAGAAGTTAATTATTTTTCATCTAAAATAATTGTTGAGAGAAATATTGAATCCCCAACAGTTTTAATACCTTCAATCGGAGTTAAAGAAAAGATAAATAATGTGTCACTTGATCAAGGAGTATTGCATGAATTAGAATCATACACTCCGGATAAAGGAGATGTTTTGCTATTTGGACATAGAACG
>NZ_JAUNXX010000083.1 GCF_030539555.1 Methanobrevibacter sp.
TATAAAAAAATAATAGAAATCATAAATTTTCAATAACCATTTTACTCTTTAATATATTATCAAAGTTGTTTAACTCAATAATTCCCACATCAATCTTTTTAAGTAGGTTTAAATCTAGTGTACCTTCACCAAGTGTAATATGCTGATCTTTAACTCCATCATTATCATTTAAATGACAATAGCTAATATTTTTCAGTGAAAGCATCTCTTCCAGATTGTCACATGTATTTCCGTGACCGGTATCAATAGTTAAACTACAGCCTGTAGCTTCTTGAATCATTTCGATTTCTTCGACTTTATTTCCTAAAAATTTTCCGCGAACAGGCATATTTTCAACAGAGATTTCCACATTTGTGTTATCGATTATTTCACCAACACTTTCACAAGCTATTTCTAAAGCCCAATTTCTCAGGCGGGGTTCGTTTCTACCAATTATTCCTGGGTGTACTGTTATTGTTTCAGCACCTATCTTTTCGGCATACTGCCCGCATTGTATCATCTGCTTAACACTTTCCTTTCTTATTCCTTTATTTAAGCTTGCAATGTTAATGTCCACGGTTGCAGCATGTATTCTTACATCCAGTCCACAGTCAACATATTCTAGATTTTCTCTTTCAAAAAAAGGACCTTCACCAAGTATTTCAATCATTTCAAATCCATGTTTTTTAGCTAAATTGATGATGTCTTCATTGGGTTGCATGAATAAAGCTAGTGTAGTAAATCCTAATTTCATATTCATATATTATTTATTCAATACATAAACTTATTTACTTTTACAATTAATATTACCATCAAAGGGATGTTATAGTATGAATCAAATGGAAAAATTGAAAAATGATAATATGAATCTATCAGAAAAGATTTATATTTTTGATACTACTTTAAGGGACGGTGAACAGACACCGGGTGTTGCTCTAACAGTTGATGAAAAAATTCAAATAGCTCAGAAACTTAATAATTTGGGTGTCGATAAAATTGAGGTTGGCTTTCCAGCTTCCTCAAAAGGTGAAATTGAATCTGCTAGAAAAATTATGGCAATGGATTTAGATTCAACTTTGGTGGGTCTGTCTCGTTCTCTAACAATTGATATTGATGCTGTATTGGATGCTGATTTAGATTATATTCATACTTTTATAGGTACTTCCCCATTGCATCGCGATTATAAGCTCAATATGAGTAAGGAAAAAATCATTGATACTGCAGTTTCAGCAGTTGAATATGCCAAGGATCATGGGCTCACTGTCGAGTTTTCTGCAGAAGACGCTACAAGAACAGAAAGAGACTTTCTCTTCGATGTTTTTAATGAAGTCATTAGTGCCGGAGCGGATTTTTTAGATGTTCCCGACACTGTGGGTGTATTAACACCTATTGTTACTCATGAATTAATTACTGACATCAAAAATAACTTTAAAACCCCTATCAGCGTTCATTTCCATAACGATTTCGGTCTTGCCACAGCCAATACTTTAACTGCCATTGAATGCGGTGCCAATCAGGCGCATGTCACTATCAATGGACTGGGCGAGAGAACAGGGAACTGTTCTCTTGAGGAACTTGTCGTAACATTAAAGGTTGCATATGGAATTGACCTGGGTCTTGACACTACCAGATTATACAGTTTATCCAATCTCGTAGGTCGCTTAACTGGTGTTAAAATGCCTGTCAATAAGCCTATTGTTGGAGATAACGCTTTTGCTCATGAATCTGGAATACATGTCCATGGAATTCTGAATAACTCTTCAACTTATGAACCGATGTCACCTGAGATGGTTGGCCATTCAAGACGTATTGTTTTAGGAAAACATACTGGAGCAAATTCATTAAAGTCTAAATTAAAAGATTATCATATAGATTTAGATGAAGATCAATTCTGTAAGGTTTTTGATGAAATTAAATCCTTGGGCGACAGTGGAAAGTGCGTTACTGATGATGATTTGATAGCTATTGCAATTACACAGCTTTCTTCTGCACGTGAAACCCCTATTGTTTTGAAGGGTTTAGGCTTATCTTCTGGAGGAGGTGTTTCTCCTACTGCTACTGTGAAACTTGAAATTGATGGTGAAGAAAAGGAAACTGCCAGCACTGGTGTTGGTCCTGTTGATGCTGCTTTAAATGCTATCCGTAAATTGATTCAAGGAACTATGGATATTGAACTTGAAGAATATAATCTTGAAGCTATTACAGGCGGTACTGATGCTTTGGCTGAAGTGTTTGTAATCAGTTCAGATTCATATGGAAATAAAGCCACTGGACGCTCAACGAATCAGGATATCGTGATGGCGAGTATTTTAGCTGTTCTTGATTCCATTAATAAATTATTATTAATTCAAAGGGCATAATTAGTGTTTGATTCAATATTTATTATATATTTTCATTTTTTTTAAAAAATAATTGTCTTTTTTTAAAATTTTTTTCTTAATTTTAATTTTGTTCAAATTATTTTAACTTATTTATATACTCTTTTTATAATTTTCAATTTATATTTTATTTGTTTAAAATTTCTATAATAATTTTGATGTAAAATTTTATATACATCTATAGCTAATATTAATATGGTGAGTCGAATATGGAAAATAATACAATTTTTGTTGGTAGTAAACCTGTAATGAATTATGTTTTAGCAGTAGTAACACAATTCAATGAGGGTTCTAACAGTGTTATTCTAAGAGCTAGAGGAAAAGCTATTAGCAGAGCTGTTGATGCTGCTGAAATTGTTAGAAATAGGTTTGTTCCTGATTCAGACGTTACTGATATAAAGATTTCTACAGAAGAAATCGAAAACTACAACAAAGAGAAAACAAATGTTTCAATAATAGAAATTTTAATTGAAAAGGGTGAATAATACTCTTTTTAATCAAATTTCTTTAAAACATTTTTTTCTATTAAATATTTTGAAAGCAATATGTTTGAAGTTCCATTTCCATGTGCTTCTATCTTGTTTTTCAATATTGCTTTAAATACACTGTCAATATCTTTTTCACAGTCTATTAAACTATAACAATCCCCAACAAATTTATAATAATGGGAATCGCTTGCCCCCAGTGATGGAATTTTTTCTTTTTCAGATAATTTTTTTGCTTTACTATTACAATAGCCTACAATGAATCTTGCATTTTTTGTTTCAATTGCATCTAGTTTCAAATCTCTGTAGTCACATTTATGCAATAGGCCGTGTCTATAAAAACAGTACGGATGGGGTATTATTGCAAGACCTCCCAAATCATGAATTTTGTCTATTGTTTCATGGGGACTTAGACCTTGAGATATATTTTCCTCACACCCAAATCCAAGAATATGGCCTTGTGTTGATGAAATTTCAATAGAAGGAATTGCTAATATATCTGTATTTCTAGTTTTTTTTAAAACTTCACTTGTTCCATCAACAGTATTATGATCACTGATAGCTATTATGTCTATATTTTTTCTTTTTGCAACTTTTAAAATATCATCAATTTTAGAATGGGAATCGGGAGAATATTCACTGTGAATATGTGAATCCATTTTTAGCATTTTATCTACCTAAAACAGTTTTTATTAGTCCAATCGTTCCGGTCATCATCACATCTCCTCCCGGCGCTGCATGATGCCAGTCAAGATTTGTTTTTTCTATCAGCTCTCGTTTTGGACCGCTGACGATTACCTTTTCAATTTCTGATATAGGATTTAGAACATGTGCACCGTGTCCGTGGTCTTCATGTACCTCTTCATGAGTTATCTCGCCTGATGCTAATCTTTTCATGTATCTTTCAAGTGATTCTCCTGTCAGGCTTGATGTGTGGTGTTCAAACACTCCTTGTATTTTTCCATCTTCTATTGTGGCCGCTGTTGTATGGCCGTTTCCAATATCGATTACAATATAACTGTTCAATTTTTCGGCAACTTCATCATAACACATTCCAGCTATAGATGCGAATTTTGTATCCATTACAAGAGGGATGTCTTCAATACCTTCGTTTTTAATCTGTCTTCTTACAGCCTGCATTCTTGTAAAGTAATCCGGCAAATCTTCTTTGAATCCAAATTCCAATGGTGAAATTGGTTCAGATACTTTTTCCCTGATTTTTTCAAACCTAAAGTCTCTATCTCCCATATTTTCATTGTATCCATGATCCTGAACTGCAATTGCAATTTTATCAAAATCAAATTCCAAATCATATCCTAAAAGGAATTCGGATAATTTTGTAATATTTATGTCACCCATTGTGATTTTTGTATAATCCTTATAGTCTTTAGTGCCGTCAGCTATTTCTATTCCAATATCTTTCACTTGATTTAAGTCATCTCTTATTGTTCTTGCACAGGTAGATTCCATTACCACATTATAACCTTTGTCCATGTGTTCCAGAATACTTCTTTTTATTTTTCCTCCACCCATTATTTCTCCTTTAAAATAGATGTCGTTTTCAATTTCCCTCATCTGTTGGGAAATGTAAAGGTGTGGGGAAGGCAATACGAGTTTAATTGAATTTTCCAGTTCCTTTTCTGTATCATAAATCATTATGTCCTGTGTGCCTGTTCCAACATCAATCGCTAAAATTCTCATGTTTTTTAATTGTTTTTTATTATATTAATAATTAGAGTGTACATTATTGTACAACAAAGTTTTAAATAGTACATTATACTATTTATTATCATGACTTATAAAATTGAATTATCATCTGATGAAGTTCCAAAGCAATGGTATAATATGCTTGCTGATTTACCTAGTGAACTTCCTGCTCCTAAAAACAGTGAAGGAAAGGATCAGATTTCAGCATTACAACTTGCATTTACAAAAAGTGCTTTAGAACAAGAATTTGCAACTGATCGTTATATTAATATTCCTAAAGAAGTTAGGGAGTTATATATGGAAACCGGCAGACCAACTCCTTTGGTTAGAGCAAATAAACTAGAAGAATATTTGAATACTCCTGCTAAAATATATTTCAAAAGGGAAGATACTTCTCCAACAGGCTCTCATAAATTAAATTCTGCTATTCCTCAAGCTTATTTTGCTAAAAAAGAAGGTGTAGAAAGATTAACTACTGAAACTGGTGCAGGTCAATGGGGTACTGCATTATCTCTTGCTTGTAACTTACTAGATTTGGAATGTACTGTATATATGGTTAAAGTTTCCTTTAACCAGAAACCAGATAGGAAAAACATTATGAATATTTATGACGGTAACGTTTTTGCATCTCCTAGTGAAAATACTAAGGTGGGCCGTCAGGTATTGGCCGATAATCCGGAACATCCAGGTTCTTTAGGTGTGGCTATTTCTGAAGCAATGGAAGAAGCTTTAGAAAATGATGAAGTAAAATATTCTCTTGGTAGTGTTTTAAACCATGTAATGTTACACCAGACTATTATAGGTCAGGAGTTAAAAACTCAATTGGAAATTGCTGAAGAAGAACCTGATGTAATGATTGCTTGTGCTGGTGGTGGAAGTAATTTAGCCGGATCTTTATTCCCATTCATTAAAGATAAAATCGATGGTAATTCAGACACTAAGTTTATTGCTGTTGAACCTACTGCTTGTCCTACTCTTACTCAGGGTAATTATGACTATGACTTTGGAGATTCAAACGGTTTTACACCAATGCTTAAGATGTTTACTTTAGGTCATGACTTTGTAGCACCTTCAGTTCATGCCGGTGGATTAAGATATCATGGAATGTCACCTATCGTTTCTCTTTTAACTAAAGAAGGTTATATTGAACCTAAAGCTGTTCATCAAAGAGATTGTTTCGAGGCAGGAATTACTTTTGCACGTAATCAGGGTATTTTGCCAGCTCCTGAAACTACTCATGCTATTAAGGCTACAATCGATGAAGCATTGAAATGTAAAGAGACTGGTGAAGAAAAAACCATAGTCATGAACTTCTCAGGCCATGGAATGTTAGACTTAAAAGGATATGCTAGCTATTTTGAAGGAACCATGCAAAATGCAAAATAATCCTTCTTTATTTTTTTTATATTATTTTAGTTATAACTTATAACTTATACTTTTTTATACTTATAACTTATAACAAATAACTTGCAAGTGTTAACTAATAACTTATTTGTGAAAACAAATACTTTATAAGAGAGAAGTTATAAAATATAACTTATTTGT
>NZ_JAUNXX010000132.1 GCF_030539555.1 Methanobrevibacter sp.
GAAAATGAAATTAAAACATTTCTTAAAGACATGTATGGTATAAGATCAAGTATTGTTCATTCTGGAATTGATTATATTTCAAAAGAAGATCTAGAAACATTGGCCCACTATGTTAGAGTTGCTTTACTTGATAGTATTTCTATTAATTATAAATTTAATAATGAAATTAATAGATTGCAGAAGAGAGATATGAATAACTTAAATAATTCAATATCTATTAATTATACATAATAGGAGATTGATAACCCGACCATTCATATTCTATGATAAGTGGAAAGCCATTTAAATTTGGTAATGGAAACTCATAATACATTAAACAAGAGCTCATAGCAAAATCAAGATTTTCCATGTTCAAAAAGAATTCTCCAATATCTTTACCATCATTAAAATCATCAACAGATAATCCATCTAATGGACATTCTTTAATTTCAATCATATGAAAGTTTCCTATGATTCTATGAAAACTTTCAAAAACATCATCAATTGATTCAATTAGTCCATCAACAATATCACAATCATATGAATCATGATAATCTTCCTGCTCATCTTCCGGAAGGTCATCAAGACATTTAATATATTGATATGATGTAAAATCATTAGGAACTTCTAATTCTAAAATTTTTTTAGGCAATAATAATTCCAAATTAAACTTTTTTAATAAATCTTTAATGGTAATTAAATCATAAGGAATATTAAAAGCACCATCAATAATATAAGCCATTGTATCAACTTTTTGCTATTATATATAATTTTAGTAAAACTTAATAGTATACTTTTATATAACTAACATTATTACAATATTGTTGTTAACTTAGAATATTGTTTAAAGGAGTTGGTTTTTATTTCATTTTATAATGAGGAAGCTTATGAAAAGTCATTAATTGAACTGTTTGGAAATTTAGGTTATAACAGTTTTTATGGTCCGGATATTGAAAGAGATTATAAAAATCCTCTTTATATGGGCGATATAGACATATTATATCGTATTAATAACCATTTAGATAAAGAAGCGGTTGATAAAGCTATTGAAGTTATTCAGAATTTTGATATTGGGTCGTTGGAAGAAAAAAATAATAAATTCATGGATTATCTTCAAAATGGTATCAATGTAAACTATTGGAAAGATGGAAAAGAGGAATCCACTCATGTTAAACTCATTGACTATGATAATATTGACAATAACCTATTTACTGCTATTAACCAATGGACAGTAGTTGATAAAGAGATGAAAATACCGGATATTGTTGTTTTTGTAAATGGATTTCCTTTAGTAGTTTGCGAGTTAAAATCTCCATCAAGAGAAAATACCGACACATCTGAAGCTTATAACCAACTTAAAAAATATATGCAAGTGATTCCAACTCTTTTTAATTACAATGCTTTTTGTGTAATGAGTGACATGTCAATTTCAAAAGCAGGTACAATCACTGCTTCTGAAGACAGATTCATGGAATGGAAAACAACTGACGGAAGCTATGAATCAACACAATGGGCAGATTTCACAACATTCTTTGAAGGAATATTCGATAAAACAAGATTTTTAGACATATTACAAAATTTCATTGTTTATTCAAACGATTCAACAACCAAAATTAAAATCATGGGTGCATACCACCAATACTTCGCTGTTAACAAAGCAGTAAACTCAACTGTCAAAGCTATTAACAGTGATCACAAAGCAGGAGTGTTCTGGCACACTCAAGGAAGTGGAAAAAGCTTATCCATGGTATTTTATGTTAACAAACTCCAACAAAAACTCGAAAGCCCTACTTTTATTGTCATTACCGACCGTAATGATTTAGATGACCAATTATATTCACAATTTGCCAAATGTAAGGATTTTTTAAGACAAACACCAAAACAAGCTACAAGCATGAAAAACCTGAAAGAATTGCTGAATGACAGAAAAGCTAATGGAATATTCTTCTCAACAATGCAAAAATTCGATGATTATGAAGAATCCCTAACAGACAGAGAAGATGTTATTGTAATATCAGATGAAGCACACAGAAGCCAATATGGACTTGAAGAAAAGGTTGATCCAAACACAGGTGAAATAAAAATTGGTGCTGCACGAAAAATACATAATGCTCTTCCAAATGCGACATTCATTGGTTTTACTGGAACTCCAATTTCAAAGGCAGATAGAAACACCAGAGAAGTATTTGGAGATTACATTGACATTT
>NZ_JAUNXX010000133.1 GCF_030539555.1 Methanobrevibacter sp.
TATTCCTATTTAAGAATTTTTAAATAGGAACATCTCCTTAGCCCAGTAATATCAACGCTTACAGGGTTTCAATTTAGGGGTTGTTCCTATTGTTCCTATCAAAAAAAAAGACCCTAGGGGTCTTCTTATTAAAATGGTATTTGGTTGTAATCAATGTATTGATAGTTGTAACCTTTACCTTTGACTTTTTCGATTTTACCTTTAGTTTTCAAAGCTTCAATAATCTTTGTAGCGTATTTATCTTTTATAGTTTTAACTGTAAGGTCTGGATAAACTTCATGTAGCTTTTCAGAAAGAGTTGTTCCATTAATTACTGGCATTTCTTTTATCAGCTCTAAAGAGTAATTTACAAGGTCTTCAAGTCTGCTCTTTGGACTTTCTTTCTTCTTAGTTGACTTGTACCTACGAGAATCCATGTAGCCTTTTTGGTCTTCTCTAAAATAAATATCAATGCTATATTTATCAAAACCTTCTCCACCATCACGATAGTCAAGCTTTTTCAGAATACGCTTTTTAGGTAATAACAGTAGTTCTTCTTTAGTCATGTTAGCTTCTTTTTCTTCTTCTTCTTCAGTTTTTGGAACTGCTGATAAGAATAATGTAAACTCACATGACCTAACTATGTTAAATGAACCAGCGATATCGTTCAAATCTTGCTCAATCTTTCCTGTTGCTCTACCTGTGTGATGTAACATTAACACAGTTACATTAAGTTCACGACTTATAGTTTCTAGGTTTATAAGTACAGGCTTTATTTCAGATGCATTTGCATAATTCCCGTCCATAAACTTATAGATACAGTCTACAATGAACAACTTTGTATTATTTCTCTTTATGAAATCTTTAAGAACTTCAAGATTCTTCTTGTTATCTAGTGTGAAATGTTTATTTTCAAACAATGTAAGATTTTCATTTGTTGAAGGTTGTCCAAATGAACGAATCTGAGATGAAAATCCACCTTCTAGTGATAAATAGAAAACATGCCCATGCTCTAAAACCTTATGTCCTAAGCATTCATTAACATTTTCATCAGCTATACATCTTGCTATTTCATAGGCTAATGTTGTTTTATTAGTCTTTTGTGCTCCAACTAGCATTCCAAGTCTATCCTGTGGGATAAGTTCTTCTATAAGAAATTTTGGTGGCTCAGCTAAGCCTGCATCTATGTATTCTTGAACTGTATATAGTTTAAATAAATCTTCTAATTTTGGTATTGATTTTGTCATATTATTCCTCCTAGCATTAGCAGAAAAGGAGAATAACGTTTATTCTTGAAATTTACCGATATTGATGCTATAATAACGATAAATAAAGTAAACAAACAAACATTATTACAAGTGCTTAACTACCGTCCAAAGCTGTTAAGTACTTTTTTTTCTGCTTATTTTTATCGTTATATTAATTTTCATTTTGTATTTGAGCTAATTGCTCAGCTTTTTTTCTAGCTCTGTAAGCTCTCATATATTCTCTATGATGCTCTTTGTTTTTATCTCTCCAGTTCTTCTGAGCTGTTCTAACTGTTTCAGCATTTGTTTCTCGATACACGCTCATATAAACCTTCATATAGTCTGCATTAGCCATTGCTTCACCTCTTTTCTTTTTATCTCTTACTTTATTCTATATTAATTATTATGTGAAGTCAACAAAATTCCTTCAAAAACTACCACATTGTGAAAAAAGATGTAGAATTATCTTTCTACATCTTTATTATCGAGCATTTTTTCATTTGTTTGTTGCTGTTGTTTCTGTGATTCTTTCCTAATGTTGTATCCAATAGTTTCAAATGTATTTACAATGCTCTTGTCTTTAGCTCTTGATTCCATTCCAGTTTTTAAGTTTAAATATTTATTATGCCAGTGGTTTCTTCCATTTACAGCGTCTTGAGTTTGTTGTTTTAACTCAATATTAGCCTCTGTAAGAGCTTGTAATCGTTCTGTAAGCCTTTCAGTCTCCCTGGCATCTACAACGCCCTGTATAGCCGTATCTCTAAGTGTCTTTTGGTCCATTAAGTCAACCATTTCCTCAGCTTTCTGCATT
Organism: Methanobrevibacter sp.; assembly: GCF_030539555.1. Taxonomy (GTDB): domain Archaea; phylum Methanobacteriota; class Methanobacteria; order Methanobacteriales; family Methanobacteriaceae; genus Methanocatella. Next base: position 2,038 of record NZ_JAUNXX010000133.1, read on the forward strand.
TTCTTAGACCAATCTCTAGTTGTTTGATGTTTCTTTCTTGTTACAGCTGCTAAATCTCTATGCTCTATTTCATAGCCTTTAGATAACATGAATTTCTCTAGTTGCTCCTGGTAGTTGCTCAAATCATCTCTACCATTTA
>NZ_JAUNXX010000040.1 GCF_030539555.1 Methanobrevibacter sp.
TGATTCCGGCCCTACTTCATCAGATAGTAGTTATTCTTCTGACAGTAGTTCAAGCAGTAGCTCATCAGATTCTTCAAATTCCGGAGGAAATGTATAATTCTCAGTTGGAGGTAATGTTATGAAAAGTAATGTATTGAAAATAAGTATTATTATATTTGCATTAATGTTAATATTTGTATCAGTATCCGGAGTTAGTGCTGAATCCAATGATACAACTGTTTTAACATTATCCAAATCAGGTATTATAATTAACTATCCTTCTACTTGGGGTTATTCTCAAGCTGTTTCGCCATATTCTATTATGGCGATTTCAAAATTGGATTCAATTGATTCATTTGGAATAGGTCAGGTTAATATAAATATTGAAAAAAAACCTATTGAAGGTGAGTTCGAAACTTTTGTTAATGAATCTTACACTCCAATGAAATATGATTCAAATTATGATTTGGTGTCCTCAGGATCATCATCAATTGCAGGATATGATGCTTTGGAATATGTTTATACTTCTAATGATAATGGTGTTCAAAAACAACATAAGGCTGTTTGGTTTGAAAAAGGAGGCCAAGCTTATGTTTTACTTTATAGTGCACCAATAGATAAATTTGAAACTAATTTGTATGTTTTTGATTATATTTTATCAGACATTCAAATTACCTAATTCTTTTTTTAAGGTGTTTAAATGATTATATTGTGTGTTACAGGTAGTATTGCAGCTACTGAATCTGTTAAATTAGCCAGGGAATTTATAAGAAACGATGTTGATGTGAAATGTTTTATGAGTGATGCAGCTTGTGAAATAATTCATCCCAACGCTATGGAATTTGCAACAGGAAATAGTGTTGTAACCAAATTGACTGGCAAAATTGAGCATGTTAAATATTCTCAAGAAGATTTGGTATTGGTGGCTCCAGCTACAGCAAATACAATATCCAAATTTGCCCATAAAATAGCTGATGATGCAATTTCCACTTTGTTAATTACTGCTTATGGCCATGATACACCAATAATATTTGTCCCGTCAATGCATGATTCAATGTATAGGGCTATTGAAGAAAACATTGATAAAATTAAAAATGAAGGTTCTGCTATTTTTATTAAACCAAAAATGGATGAAGGAAAAGCAAAATTCCCATCAAAAGAAGATATTGTTTTAGAATCATTGAGAACAATTAATTTAAACAAGGATTGATATTATTAAAGGTAAAAAAATTCTTATAAGTATGGGTGGAACTTATGAACCTATTGATTCCGTTAGGGGAATAACCAACAAATCTTCCGGAAAAATGGGGTTGGAATTAGCTAAAGAAGCATATATTCGCGGTGCGGATTTGACTTTGGTTGTTGCGAATGTGTCTGTTAGCATCCCTTCTGTTTTTGATGTAATTCGGGTTGAAACCAGCGGTGAAATGAATGAAGTAATTTTAGATTTGGTTCCAGATTTTGATATATTCATATCTGCGGCTGCAGTTTCAGATTTTGAATTCAAACAAAAGGATGATAAAAAAATCGATTCAAGCAGTTCATTGTTTCTTAACTTGAAACCCACTACAAAAATTATTCGTCAAATTAAAAAAATCAATCCCAACATATTTTTAGTTGGATTTAAGGCAGAATTCAATATATCTCGTGAGGAGATTATCGGATGCGCTAAAAAGCAAATTTCGGATGCAGGTACTGATTTGGTAGTTGCAAATGATATCTCCAGGGAAGGATGTCATTTTGGATCTGATAGTAATGAGGTGTTGATTGTAGATGGTGATGATGTTTTGCCTGTTTTATTGGCATCAAAAAAACAGATTGCCAAAACCATTTTTGATGAAATTTCTAAAAAGTTATAGTCATATGTAGATGTGCTAATTAATGTTGTTATTTTTATCACTTGTCTACCTTAATTATGAAATTCTTCTTTATTATTATGCATAATTCAATTCAAAATATGCTTTATTTTAACCATATTTTTAATATTTCTAATAGTTGAAAATGTTCCTAAATTTAAAAAATTTGCTAAAAATTATTTTGTCTTAAAGTTCTTTAATTCAAATTTTCACTGCATATCAATATTGTTTTTTGAAGGTATTATTGATTATATGTGTAAAATTAATTTTGATTTAAAAATTTATCTTAATTTATTTTTCAATATGCTATATAATTTTCTAAGCAAATTCAAGCAGTAATTAGTAATACTTTTTCAAATAAAAAAAGCAAATTAATCTTTGAAAAAAAAGTCTTTTTAAAATTAGTATTTCAATAAAATAAGTTCATGCCTTTAGGTGTTAGTTAAATGGAGTGATTAATAGAGTGAATCAACCTAAAGGACGTTTCAATGAACTTTTATTTTATTTGCATTAGCATATTTTATATTTTATTTTATAGTATAAAAAGGTATTGGAGTAATACTTTTTGGCGAATTTTGTAGTAATTTTTTACTTTTCTTAGAGGTATTTTTTTAGTGATTATCACTTGCAAAATAGGTGATTTTTTTTAATAATTTTTCTTGCATTTACAATGTATTATTGACTTTTTTGTACTTCCTTTCTTTCACGATTTGATTAATTTTAGAAACTTTATATCATGTTTTCTTTTAATATTCATTTGATTTCAATTTAGGATTTCACTTGTTCTTATTTTGGAGAGTTTTATTTGTGAAATTAATGGTTGCCTTTTTCATCAGATGGAATTTTCAAATGGTTTAATCTATGTAATTTTTGATGTCTTGATATTTATTGAGGTATTGTGGGAATACTTTATTTGATATTGGTTGATATTATTTCTTTTTGGTAATGGCATGAAAAATTAAATCCATCTGAATCCTTTGATTTTTATTTAATGGTGAAAAATTTATTTTTTTTAGCAGATTATTTCAATCATATCACTTTTATTAGGATCCTAATTGGAGGTATTGTGAAAATAAAAAAAAGAAGGGTGGTAGATGCGTGTTGCACCTACTTGATTTTAATTTTAACAGTTTTGGTTACTTTGTTGTAGTAAGGGCTGCCTTTATATTTAATTACTGCTTTGTAAGTTCCTTTTTTAGTTAATTTGGTAATTTTAAATGTTGCCTTGCCTTTGCTGTTGGTTTTGGCGGTGTAAATTTTACCTTTAACTTTTAAGGTAACTTTTGCTTTTTTCATCGCTTTGTTTTTGCTGTTTTTCAAAAGTATTGTGTATTTTTTGGTTTTCACTTTACTTTTGAAGGTTTTTGCTTTAGCGGTCATTTTTGTTTTTTCCTTATTGATGGTGATTTTAACAGTTTTACTTATAGGTGAGTAATTTGCACTGTTAATTTTAATAATAACGTTTTTAGTACCTGCTTTAGCAGTTTTTAATATTTTTGCAGTTAATTTTATTGAAGCAACTCCATTTTTGATGGTGGATGTTCCGATGTTTTTGCCGTTTAATGTAAATGTTACTTTAACTCCATCAGTCACATTAACGAAATCAACATTGTATGTTCCGCCATAGTTAATGACATATGCAGCATTTTTCGCGTTGATTGTAACATTTTTTTGATTTACAGTGAAATTAACAGGAATTTCTGCTCTTGTGAGGTTATTGTCAATGTAGGTAACATTGGCATTGTAAGATTCCTCATCCAGGTTTGGAATGACAAGTGTTGCGATTCCATCTTTCACATCAACAGCATATTCGACATTATTGACTTTAACAACCACTTTACCACTGTTCAATGTAGTGAGGGTGCTACTGTTTACCTGAACCTTAATGTTGACGTCATCACCGTAGGTAACATCTTTGGCTTCAAGGATTTCCATGCTTATTGTATCGTTTACCAGTGGAGTGTCACTTGAAACGTTGTTTAAGGTTAATTTAGCATCATCATCAACGACTATGCAGTTTTCACCATTGCCGATGAATTCAGAATCTCTGATAGTCATATCGTTGAGGGTTTCAATTGCTCCGCCGGATTCTATTGCAGCGTTGTTTTCAAATACTGTGCTTTTTATTGTTAATGTTTCATCATTATAGATTGCTCCTCCATGTTTGGCATTGTTGTCTGTAAATTGGGAGTTTGTTATAGTTGTTTCACCACCATTGTCCACTGCCCCTCCATTTTCTTTTGCAGTGTTGTTTGCAAATTTTGTGTCTGTTATTGTCATGTCGCCTTCAAAAGTGTAGACTGCTCCACCACTATATTCGGCAGTGTTTTGTGTGAAGTTGGAGTTTGTTATTTCTATTTCACCATCACTATAGATCGCTCCTCCGTATCTTGCGGTGTTTTGTGTGAAGTCTGTGTCTGTTACGGTTGTTTTTCCATAATCGTTATAGATTGCTCCGCCCAGTCTTGATGCGGTGTTGTTTGCAAATTGGCTGTTTTCAATATTTGCTTCACCCCGGTCATTATCAATTGCTCCACCATATGGTGCATTGTTGTTTTCCAGTCTGCAATTATCCATATCCAAGTAATATCTGTTTTCGATTGCACCTCCGTATCTTGCGGTGTTTTGTGTGAAGTTGGTGTTTGTTATTGTAATATCTCCATTGTCATTGTTGATTGCTCCACCATAGTCTGATGCGGTGTTGTTTGCAAATTGGGTGTCGGTTATAGTTATTTCATGATCATAATGGCTGATTGCTCCTCCATATCTTGCAGAGTTGTTTGCAAATGAGGAGTTGTACATGTCAATATATCCGGTGTTGTAGATTACTCCTCCATTGTATTCTGCATGATTGCATGTGAATTCACCGTCTTTTATGGTTAAACTGCCTCTTTCATTACGGATTGCTCCACCGTATTTTGCATCGTTTTCTGTAAATTTGGTGTTTGTTATACTAATTTTAACAATTTCTTCATTATAGATTGCTCCTCCTTCGAATGCCTTGTTTTCTACAAATTTGGAGTTGTCTATATTTAAGTTACATAAATCAGCATAGATGGCACCCCCAGTTGGAGCATTGTTTTGTGTAAATGAAGTATTCACAATATTTGCAAAACTTTCTTTAACATATATTGCACCGCCCTTTTCACTTGCTTTGTTGTTTGTGAAATTACAATTTGTCACAGTAGAATCTCCTTCAAAGTCAATGGCTCCACCATAATCAGAAGCAGTGTTATTAATAAAATTACAATTTTCCACGGTACCAGTATTATTGAAGTAAATTGCACCACCATATGAACTGGCAGAATTGTATGTGAATTTGGAGTTGCTAATTGTTAATTCGCCTTTTGCAGAATTAATGGCGCCTCCACGTCCGTTATTCCCGTTTGCTTTATTGTTTGTGAAATTACAGTTTTCAACACTACCTGAAGACATCCTTATAGCACCACCCCATTCAGAAGCAGTGTTATTGATGAAATTACAATTTTTTACAGTACTCATATCATAGATGAAAAGTGCGCCTCCGTCATTGGATCCAGTGTGATTAACAAAATTACAATTATCTACTGTACCTCCCATATAGAAGTAAGCTGCTCCTCCACGGCCAGAAGCTTTGTTGTCTGTAAAATTACATTTTGTTATGTTGCCCCCATCAAGGAAGTAGATTGCTCCTCCACGATTGGAAGCATTGTTGTTGGTAAAGTAACAGTTTTCAAAACCACCTGATCTAATCCAGACAGCACCACCATTTCCATTGGTTGCGGTGTTATCACTAAAATTACAACTTTCTACAAAGCCTCCACCATTAAGGTAGATTGCAGCACCACTATTAGAAGCAGTGTTATCAGTAAAATCGCAATGTTCTACTTTACTTTCACTATTGGAGTAAATTGCACCACCATATCTGGATGCAGTGTTATTGATGAAATTACAATTTTTTACAGTGCTCATATCATATATGTAAAGTGCGCCTCCGTCATTGGATGCGGTGTTATTAGCAAAATTACAATTATCTACTGTACCTCCTACATAGAAGTAAGCTGCTCCTCCACGGCCAGAAGCTTTGTTGTCTGTAAAATTACATTTTGTTATGTTGCCCCCATCAAGGAAGTAGATTGCTCCTCCACGATTGGAAGCATTGTTGTTGGTAAAGTAACAGTTTTCAAAACCACCTGATCTAATCCAGACAGCACCACCATTTCCATTGGTTGCGGTGTTATCACTAAAATTACAATTTTCTACAGTACTAGTATTATTAAAGTAAATTGCTCCACCATGGCGTGAAGCAGTGTTACCAGTAAAATTACAATCAGTCACATTACCTGAATAGATGATCTTGATAGCACCACCATCGAGGGTTGCGGTGTTATCAGCAAAATTGCACTCTCCTACATTACCTGAAGACATCCAGATAGCACCACCACTGCGGTTTGCACGGTTATTAGCAAAATTACAATTTGTTACAGTGCCGGTAGAGCCATAGTCAAAATGGATTGCACCACCAACACCCTCGATTGCAGAGTTATTAATAAAATTACAATTTGTCATTTCACCATTACTATAGAAGTAAGCTGCACCACCAAAACTAGCGGCATTATTAGTAAAATTACAATTTGTTGCAGCACCAGTGGTATAGAAGTAAGCTGCACCGCCATCATGGGTTGCTGTGTTGTTTGTGAAATAGGAATCTGTCACATTAGCTGTTTGATTAAAGTAAACTGCACCACCATGGTTTTCTGCAGTATTGTAGGTAAATTTACACTTTGTAACAGTACCATTTTCTTTAAAGTAAACTGCCCCACCACTGCGGTTTGCAGTGTTGTTGGAAAAATTACAATCAGTCACATTACCTGAATAGATTTTGATGGCCCCACCATCACGGATTGCAGTGTTGTTGGAAAAATTACAATCAGCCACATTTCCTGAAAACATCCAGATAGCTCCACCACTACGGTTTGCGGTGTTATCAGCAAAATTACAACTTGTCACTTCACCATTACTAATGAAGTAAACTGCCCCACCATAATTTGCATGATTGTCAGTAAAATTACAATTTTCTATAGTACCAGTATTATTAAAGTAAACTGCTCCACCATCACCGGTTGCAGTGTTACCATTTATGAAATTTATATTTTTCAGTATTACATTGTCTGCAGTTATATTGAATATTCTTGATTTTCCCTTAGCATCGATTTTATGACCTTGTCCATCAATTGTTATTGATTGGTTAATAATGATTCCTGTAGTATCAAAATCATCTTCACGTTCATAATCCTTAGTTAATATTAATGTTGAACCATATTTTTCAGTAATATTATTTTGCAATTCAGAAAATGTTCCTACATTTCCTTCACTTGTTATTTCTTCCTTTTCAGTTAAACTGATTAATTCAGTTTCCTCAACAGGCACTATTTTATCATCATCTGCTTGTGATGATTCAATTACAGTATCGTTTGCATCACTGGCACATACGCTAGCTGCACTGAATAAAAAAATAACAAGCACCAGTATGATTATGCTTTTTTTGTATTTCATGACTCCTTATTCTCCTATTCCTTGTAATAGATAATTTTCAAAAATTCTAAAAAAATAATTAAAAAGGGAATAACCCGAAAGAGTTATTCAACACTGCTGATTTTGCTGGTCATGTCTTCGGTGAAATTCATTTTTGCAAATGAATCGTCAGTTGGAAGTATCATGTTGAATTCATGGATTTCATCAACTTGGCCTGATCCGTTGAAATCAGTTAAGTTTAGGACGTGACCCCCTTTTGTCTTGTCATCAGAGAGGAAGTGAAGATGCCAGCCGTGCATGTTCAATTCGTTCATGTAATCTGGGAAATACACTGCTACAATTGTTCCAGTCTGTTCAGTGTGGTTGAATACCCTTTGGTCAACTGCAGCCACATCTGTGAATTCCTTGTATGGTTTTTCCTGCTTTTCAACACTTCTGACGGTAATGTTTGAAAAATCACCTTTGATTTTGATTATGTACATGTTGTTTGTACCGTATTTGGTGATTTCATTGTCCAATTGACTGGTTAAATCGTCAAAGTCCTTTGCAGTAATGTTGTCTATTTTTCCGTCTTCATCAAAGTTGGTGATTGTACCGAATGGTATTTTTTCATCATCTGACATGACATTGATGCTTCCATCAGCAGCCGCCTGATAAACAACACCGTCTAAGACTATCATCTCGCCGTTTACTCCTTCAAATGTTCCAAGACCGATATCACCATGTGACTTGAAATCGCCCACAGTGATTACTCCGTCATATTCTCCATGCATGAAAGCCTGCATTAATGAGACTTGATACATTGAATCATCATTGTTATTGCTTAAAAATAATGAATTTTGAGCGCTGACTGCTGAAACAGCAAGTAATCCCATTATAATTAATGCAAATATTATCTTTTTATTCATAAAAATTCATTCCTCCTTTTCATATCAAATCTTTTTAGATTTAATTATTCTTCTCATATGATTATTAAAATTTTAAGAACAATATTATAATGAAGGTTAATATTTTTCTTACTATATATTTTCCTTTTTGCTGTTTTATAAAATTTTTGTTGTTTGATGGACAAAAACTGTGAATAAAGTTGCAATACCATATATAACAAAACGTTCGTTCCGTATATCAGTTTCCAACATAACAGAACGTTTGTTCTATACACTATTTGATGGACAGACTCATAAGATGAAAATCATTCGTCTTCTAATTTAGCAATTTCTTGAGTAATTTCAGATACTAAATCATTAAATTCTTTGTCCTCTCTATTTCTTGGATGCTCTAGTTTAATTTTAAAAATTTTCTTGATTCTTCCAGGTCTTCTAGAAAGAACGATTACTTCATCTGATAGGAATACTGCTTCATCAATATCATGTGTAACGAAAAGTATAGTCTTATTGTTTTCTTGACAAATATCAAGAACTTGTTTTTGCAGTTTGTGTTTTGTCTGCACATCTAATGCACTAAATGTTTCATCCATCAATAAACTTTTAGAATCATTAATTATTGATCGAATTATTGCAACTCTCTGTTTCATACCTCCCGATAATTCATGAGGATGTCTTTTTGCAAAATCTTTTAGTCCAACGGACTCAAGATATTTCATTGCACGTTTCCTACTTTCTTTTTCAGGTTGTCCATTGATATCCAATCCAAATATTACATTATCAATGACATTTAACCAAGGATATAGGGAATAGTTCTGGAATATAAAACCTCTTTCATTGGAAGGTCCTGTTACTAGTTCTCCATCATCTTTAACAGTACCCTCTGTAGGTTTTTCAAATCCTTCTATTATACGTAATAAAGTTGTTTTTCCACAACCTGAAGGACCTACAAAGGATACAAAGCTGCCTGTTTCAATAGTAAGGTTAATGTCCTTTAATGCAAATACTTCTTCTTCACTGTCGTTTGATACAAAAGTTTTTGATACATTTTCTATTTCAAATGTCAAATTATCACCTTACCAGAATATTCTTTCCTGTATCTTTGTAAAAATATAATCAAAAATTATGCCGATTACACCAATTACCAACATTCCAACTACTGTTGAGCCGGTGTCAAATAGATTTGTAGATGTTAAAATCATATATCCTATACCGGAACTGGATCCGATCATCTCACCAGAAATTGTACACATTAAAGCAATACCGATAGCTACTTTAAGCCCGGATACAATAAATGGTAAACTTGATGGTATAATCACTTCTGTAAGCATCTGTCTATCTGATGCTCCGAATGATTGTGCTGCTTCTATTAAAACAGGGTCTGTTCTGTGCACTCCATCAATTGTTGAAATCAGTATTGGGAAAACACATCCCATGAAAATTATGAATACTGCAGGCCCTATTCCAAGACCAAACCATATTATTGAAAAAGGAATCCATGCAATAGGTGGAATAGGTCTTAAGATACTAATGACTAATTTACATAATCTTTCCAATCGTTTATACCAACCTAATATTATGCCCAATAATATTCCAACTGTTGATGCTAGTAGCATACCGAACAATACTTTATAGAGTGTTTCAAATATATCTATAAAAAGTTTTCCTGAAAGGGATAATTTGACAAATGAATTTGCAACATCTATCGGCCCCGGAAAGGCATAAGATGGAACCAGTTGAAAGAAATCGCAAATCAAATACCAGATTATTACAATAATAATAGGTAATATTAACATCTCTCTTGTATATTCTTCCTTAAATTTCTTCATATTAAAAACCCTTTTAAATTTTTATAAATAGCTCTTCTTGAGGTACCGGGTCCTCGAGTATTCCCAAGTCTCTTTCAATATTTAAGAAATTGATTACATTTTTCTTATAAGTGTCATTTAAACCGGTTACCCATTCAATATGTTTTAGACTTTCTTTTTCAATTTCAGCATTAGGAACAATATGAGGTGGCAAATATTGCACCATTTCTTCAGGATTTGCTTTTATCATATCCGTTGCTTTTTTATGAATGTCTAAGATTTTTCTTGCTTTGTCAGGGTGTTTTGATAAAAATTTTTCATTCATCACTACGACACAGCATGGATGATCGGGTAAAATGTCTTCAGAGCTTTTCACCAAGGTCTGATTGTTAATCTCTTTTGAAATTGTAACGTAAGGTTCATATGTTAACATTGCATCGATACCTTCACTTCTTAATGCATCGTTCATTGAAGAAACCTTCATGGCAGGACTTTCAATATCACTTGTGTTCAGTCCGTTTTTCTTCAAATCATATTTTAACAATACGCTTTGTACTGATGCTTCACCGGGTGTAGCTACTGTCTTGCCTTTTAAATCTGTGATTGACTTAACTGATGAATCATGAGAAAGCAAACCGCTTCCCTCATTTTGGGCTCCTGCAACGATTTTTATAGGCACTTCTTTAGATATGGAGTATATTGCTGGTGTTATTCCAACATAACCAACATCTAAATCACCGCTCGCCATCGCACTCATTAAATCTCCACCATTATTATATTCGTGCAATTCCACTTCAAGTCCTGCTTTTTTAAACATTCCTGTGGCATTTGCGACAAATAATGCTGCATCATGGTCTGTAGGTAAATATCCGATAGTAACAGTTTCCGGATCTTTATCCGTTATGCCGTATAGTGTAAAAATAACTAGTAAAAAAACGGCTATAATTATAGTTAATCGAATAATTTTTCTGTTTTTTGACATTGTACTTCAAACTCCTATAAATTTTATCACATTGTTTAGAAACAATGATTATATTTTGATGTATGCACAATAAATATTTTTTTCTAATTTTTTTTATCTAATATTTAGGAATGCTATTGCTTCTACAATTCGTAGTCATTGTAGTAATTTTTTAAGCAATATCTAAAATTGCCGTTTGGAAATTCACATGTTTACTTTAAATAAGTGATTGAATATTCATAAGATTGCAATTTCTTGAAGCATATTTGGTATAAAAGATCAAACAAACTAATTTTTTTTTAGGAAAAATTCATTGTTCTTTATTAATGAAAAAAAGGATATTGAATAACTACAAAAACTATATTTAGCATGTGGAATAGAGTATTAACTAGTGAGGTAGCAAAAGTTTGATATACTTTGATACCTATCTAAATAATACTTTTTGCCTATTTTTGTAGTAATTTTTTATATCTCTCAGGACTATTTTTTTGCCCAATATCTCTCATAAATTCACTGATTTTTTTTAAAAATTTTTTTCTACTAAAAATGCAATATGGTCTTTTTCGTAAGGTTCCAGTTTCACTTTTTCAACAATCTTAAAACCTTTTTCTTTCAATTTCTTTTCTTGTTCCTTGAAAACCTTTTTAGGTTTTTGTACAACATCAATACTTCTAGCTTTTATCATTAAAAGACCCATGCCATCATCAGTTGAAAACAAATTCATGTTTCTCATAAACAATTCACTTTGTGTAGGTTGAGCAACATCACAGTATACTAAGTCGGCTTTTTCAACCATGTTCAGATATCCTTTTGGTTTTGTTGCATCTCCTAAAATTGGAGCAATATTAAGCCTTTGACGCGAAAGTTGAACCAATTTTTTAGCTGTTGTTGGTGAAAATTCAACAGCATAAACTCTTCCATTAATTATAATATCAGAAATATGTGAAACAGTTGTTCCGGTTGATGCACCGAGATATAATACTTTTGAAGTGTCTAGAAGCTCTAGATTTTCTAATCCATTTAAAAGTGCTGCAGCTAATTTGGAACGTCTAGGATTCCATATTCTATATTCTTCGTCTTCTTGAATTAATTCTTCCCCATAAACTGATATTCCTGGAGTTAAATTTTTAGTTGCAACATTTCCATCTTTATAATAAATTTTCATGGCTTATCTCCTTTTCTTTTTCTTTTTACCTTTTTTCTTTTTATTTTTAGATTTTGACTTCTCTTCTTTTCTTTTTTTAGTTGTTTTAGTTGGAAATGGATTATTTTTTTCAATTTCTTCTATTTTTTCTTTAAAATCTTCTGCAACATTTTCATCAATTGTTCCGGTAAAAACATCTCTTCTGACGGCTAAAGAAATTTTGCCTGCAAGCATTCTGGCTATTTTTCCACGATTCCACCATTTGGCGCCTCTGACTTGGGGGTGTTGATAGATCAAACCATATTTCGGAGGTCTGTCTCCACTTTTTAAATGTCTGAATAATGCCTTTTCAGCTCCCATTATCTGAACAGTGCTTGAAGGATACATTGCAAGCCTTTTAATGCCCCCTGCATGTGAAATTAGTTTGGCTCCAAGTGTAGGTCCAACCAATAATCTTAAATTTGGTGCAATAGATTCCATCTTTGCATCAATGTATTCTTCAATATCTTTTCTTGTTTTTTGAAGCTCATGAATGGATTGTGCATATTTGTTCATTATTTCAAGGTCTTGCGGATTGATGTCATCTTCTAAATCTAAAACGTTGTTTGGGAATGCTTCCGGTTTTGCTTCGATAATATTTTCTTTAGTCTTGTTTTGAGAAATTAATTTGATGTATGTTTCATTATTCTTAATTATGTCCATTTCAGGGAAATACAATGCGTACCATTCTCTAATCCTTTCAATTAATTTTGAAATTGTCTCATCAATTTCGTCTATTGAGTTTATGGCTTGGATTAGGTGTTTGTCTTCACTTGCCGATTCTTTTTTAATTTTGTAGATGGCCAATCTCTGATAAATTTCGCTTATTTTTTTATCATCCAAACCAAATTCGTTATAATTGCTTCTCAAATATTCTCCGGCTTGATTTGGTGTTTTTATTATAAGCTTATCGTTGCCATAATCTGATAATCTTTTATTTGATTCAATTATAATATCATCATAATCTGCAGATAACTCTTCAATTATCTCTTTTTCTTCCATTACAATTTGTTTATCATCAATTTCAGCTAATCTATTGATTATTTCATTCTCTGGAAATAATTTTTCACAAATTAGTTTATTTTCACTATTTAATGCATAAAATCCTTTAATAGTGTAAGTTATATAGCATTCCATGCAATAATTTATTCATTTTATTTTTAATAAGTATTTTTATGATGAACTTTAAAGTATTAGTATTATGTCAAAACAAAGTTTTAGAGATTTGAAAAATGAAATTGAATTGAAAGATGGGGAAATCGAAGAGCTTAATATGGAGCTTCAGCAAAAGAATGAAGAGATAAACAAGTTAAAGATTTATTCCACTAAATTGAAATATGTAAATAAAAACTTGGAAGATAAGTTAGACACTAAAATCGATTATGATAAGGCAAGAATGAAAGAACTTGATGATTTATCTGATAAGATCAAAGAAAAAGAGCTGATAATTGAAGATAAACAAGACCAAGTTAAATATTTAAGATCCCTCATAGATGATTATAGAACCCAAATCAGTGCAAATACTGATAATCTTGAACTTCAACTTCGAAAAATCTCAAAAACTTATGAAGATTTGCTAAAACAAAAGGACATGATTATAGAAAAACAGGATGAACAGATATCAAACTTAATGAAATCCAAAGAAGAAATTATCAAATCCAATAAAACCAATGTTATTAGTTTAAAGTTGCAAAATGAGAAATACCAGGAAATCATTGAAAAATTAACAAAAACTAATTAAATAATTAATTACAAAGTTGATATTATGTTAAAAACAAATGTTTGTGGAGTGGAATTTAGAAATCCATTGATGTTGGCCGCAGGAATCATGGGAAGCAATGCTTCTTCTATGAATTGGATTTTAAAATCCGGTGCTGGGGGAGTTGTTTCAAAATCTTTTTCATTAAATCCTCATCCTGGTTATCCAAATCCGACAACTGTTGCAGTTGAAGGAGGTATTTTAAACGCTATCGGACTTTCAAATCCCGGTGTTGAAAATTTCAAAGAAGAATTGAAAAAGGTTAATCATGATGATAATGTTGTCATAGCTTCAATTTATGGTGCAACTCCTGAGGAGTTTTCAACATTGGTCGAAGAAGTTCAGGAATATGTTGACATGATTGAGTTAAATATTTCTTGCCCTCATGCAATGGAAGGTTTTGGTGCTTCAATAGGTCAGGACTGTAATTTAAGT
>NZ_JAUNXX010000009.1:0-46752 GCF_030539555.1 Methanobrevibacter sp.
GTAGATCGTCGCCTTGGCATGGCGGAGGCCCCGGGTTCAAATCCCGGTCAGTCCACTTATTATTTTTAAAATAAAGAATAATTGTGATTAGAATATGTTATTAATTGCTCAGAATCATTTACAATTTATAATAGAAGTAGGAATAATGCTATTTGTTACATGGATATTCTGTCTTAACTTAATTCCTTTATCTTTAAGTGTGGTAACTTTCTTATCTTTATTCCTTATGGGTGGTTTCACACTTCTTTTCGGAGCAGATATTGCACTGCTTGTTTTATCTTCGAGTCAGGCAGAATTCACTCACCCGTTCGGACCAATAGCATTGCTTGGAGCTGTAACAGCTTTTGCTTCGCTGAAAGTGATGAAAGAATCGGGTGTTGATATAAGGCCTCTTAGAAGATTTGTAATTCTCTTCACTGTAGGTATTACAGTATTCGGAGGATTGATGCACAGGTCTTTCTTGATTTTATGGATTTTAGGATTATTCTTAGGGTATTTATTAATATCTAAATCTTTCAGAGAAAAAACAATCATAACAGGTAAAAGAATAATGATGTTTGCCGGAGCTGCAGTTGTAGGTTTGGTATCTCTTGAATTATTAGCTAAAATTACCGGAATGAGTATTTTCTCACCACTTCTGAGATTGGGTAGGATTGAGCAATACTCTCTGTCAAGTATTAAAACAGTATTGACTAACACACAATTGATAGGACACAGCGGAAATGCTTCTTATTGGGGTGTTGAAGGAACTGCTTTTGCTGAAGGGTATATTACATTACCAATGCAATTGGTTTTATTCTTTGGTCTGCCTTTCCCAATGTTTTTCGGTATATTGGTAAACCAAAAAGACACAATCGATTATATGCTTCCGGGAATATTCGGATACGGTTTTGATTTCGGATATCTTGGATTGGTCGGATTAGTTGTGTTTGTGCTTGGAACAATTATAATAGGCCTTAAAGTTTTAACAATGTACAGGGAAAAAAGAGAGAAGAATAATAAAAAATACTTGGGTAGAGAAGTATTATTAACAGGCGCATTAGCAGCATTCTGTGCACAAGCCCTAATTGGTCTATTTGTTTTTAACAGAACAATAAATGGTATGGCATTATTAACATTCTTATTCATAGGCACATTAATTTTAGCCAATGTGGTCACACTTAAAACAAGATCGTAGGAAGTTATTATCATGAAAGCTTTAGTATTACTTGGATGTCCTGAAACCCCCTCACAAACTCCAATGGCTGTTTATGTTTTTAACAAACTGACAAAAATGGGTTATGATGTAACAATAGCTGCAAACCCTGCGGCATCAAAACTGGTAAAGATTTCAGACCCTGAAGGTTATTACAAACTCAATCTTGTGGATTTGGAAAGAACTTTAGGTGAAATTAATCAGGGAGATTATGACTTGCTTGTGGGTTTTGTTCATAAGGATGCAGCAGCTTCATTTTTCGTAACATTTGACCAGATTATTAATACCAAATCCCTTGCATTGGTATTTTCAAGGGATATGGATGAAGTTGAAGAATTTGTTAATATGATTGAAGAGAGTGGAAGCAATGCTAAAATAGTTGCTGTTAGAGCATTCCATAATCCTTCTCCTATAAAAGTTAAATTCGATAAAGCGATTAAGGAGTTTGAATAAAATGTCTTTTTGTTTAGATACTTATCTTCAACAGTCTGATAACTATGAAATCCATGCTTCAAAAGCAGGATTCAAAGACTGTGCAATGATTATTAGATTTAAAGCTGATGATTTGGTATATATAAAACCTGGAGATGAGGTTTTAGGTGTTAGAGTTATTGGAATTCCACCGATTCCAATAGGATTTGATCATGAAAAAGGGACTGTTTTTCTCCCATATACAAAGCCTTGTCATGGAACTTCTGTTGTTGAATTACCAATAGATGAAGAAGAAGTTGAAAAAATAAGAAAATTGGATACTGGTAATAAAAAATGAAATCAACAGTTGTTGGTAGTTTTCCTGCTGAGGAAAGCTCCCCTTCTAATTTTAAAGATAAACTGTTAAATTCTTTAGGGTCATTTGATCCTTTTAAAGATGCTATCAAAAGCAGTGTTATCGCTCAGCTTGATGCTGGTGTGGACATTATCTCTGATGGTCAGGTCAGAGGAGATATGGTTTCTATTTTTACAAGATACATTCCTGGAATGAAAATAGAGGATGGGAATACTGTAATCGTTTCTAAGATAAGAAATCCCACTCAGGAAATCTCCATAAAGGACATGAAGTATGCAAAGAATGTCATGAAAGAGTATTACGGTGGAAAAATTCCTGAAGATAAAGGAATTAAAGGGATTATCACAGGTCCGAATACAATCGTACATTCATCAAGAATACAATCATTTTATAAAAATAAAGAGGATGCTATTATCGATTTGGCACATAGCCTGAAGTTTGAAGTTGATGCAATTGCTAAAAAGATTCAACCGGTTTATATCCAGGTTGATGAGCCGTTTTTATCAACAGGAATGGTGGATATGAAAACAGCCCGTGAAGCTATTGACATTATACATGACGGTTTGGATATTCCATTGGGAATGCATGTATGCGGAACGCTGGATAGTGCATTCAAAGATTTAGCTAGTTTTAATGTGGATATTCTGGACATGGAATTTGCCGGAAATGATGTTAATTTGGGAGTTCTGGAAAAGAACGCTTCTTTATTGGGTTCCAAAAAAGTCGGATTCGGATGCGTGGACTCTTCCGTTAATGAAGTCGATGACATTGGAGACATTGATTATTTAGTCACAAAAGCTATTGAAATAGTGGGAAAGGAAAATTTACTTTTAGATCCGGATTGTGGTCTGAGAAGAGCACCTAAAGATGTTGCTTTTGAAAAATTAAGATTAATGAATGAAATTAAGGATAAATACAGTTAATCCTGATAACATGAATTTTGAGTTTTCTTTTGTAGCATTAATTCTTCTGGTGATGTTGTTTGTTCCCAATATCTTGTGGAGCAGATTCCCTCCAAAGAATTATGAAAAATATTCTCAAAATGAAAATAAACTGCTTTTAGTTTTTGAAAGAATTGGCCAGGTATTGGTTGTTGTCTTCTCATTGTTTTGCGGTGTTAAATTTAGTTTAAATCCGGTACTGTTGGTTGTCATATTTTTAATGATTTTGTATGAAATATATTGGATAAGGTTTTTTAGAAGTTCCAGGACAATGAATGACATGAATAGAAGTCTTTTTTTAATTCCCCTTCCTGGCGCTACACTGCCTGTAGCGGCTTTTCTGCTTTTGGGAATCTTTTCAAATAATATATTTTTAACATTGTCTTCGGTTTTGTTGGGAATCGGACACATTGGAATACATGCCGGACATGTAAGAGAATTGGAATAATTCTTTTTGTTTTCGTCAAAAAAATATAAAAACTTTTATTATATGTTTTATAAACTAATGAATAAGTATTTAATTTGAGGGAGTATATGAATATTTTTAACATAATATGTCATAGAAAACCTGAAAGAAGCTTTTTTATTAGTGGACATCAATTTCCAGTCTGTGCTAGGTGTACTGGATTTTATATAACATTGATATTATATTTTGTTTACACCTACTTCTTTTTTGTAGATTATTCTCCGTCTTTGATAATGTTGGCGGTTATTTTACTGGTTCCGGCTATTCTTGACGGTGCAACCCAATTATTTTCACTGCATGAAAGTAATAATACATTAAGGTTTACAACAGGTTTACTAGGTGGATTAGGTCTGGGAATACTTATAAAAGCTTTAAAATACTTTATATTTCTAAATTTCAGAGGGATTTAAAATGAAAGGGATAATAGAACAGTGGAATGAATTTAGCACAGGACTAAAGGTAATTTCACTCATTATGGTATGTTGTATTGGTTTGGCCATTATTGGCGGGATAATAGGTGCACTGATGCCTGATGCAAATACGTCTCAACAAATGTTATTAAATAATTTGGATGATAATAATATGTTAGGAGGAAATCTCGCCAGCTCAGATAAGGACATCAAGGTAAAAATCACATGTCCTGTTTCATGGTCTGCTTCAATCAGTGATGGAAACTCAACAGACACTTATGAGGGAACCGGTAATGAGGTCATTACCATGAATAGATCAGATTACAGTGCATTGGCTGTTGCGGCACATAAAAAGACTAGCGGTTCTGACCAGCTTAAGATAGAAATTATTAAGGATGGAGATGTTTATGCTAGAAAAGCCACAACAAGTAATAATGTAATTTCTGCTAGTACTTCTTTTGACAAACCTTTAAGTAACAGTGCAGATGAAGGTTTGAAAGTAAGAATCACATGTCCTGTTGAATGGTCCGCTTCCATAGGCAGTGGTGATGACAGTACCCATTATGAAGGTACTGGAGATGATGTCGTTGAAATTGATGATTCTAAGTATGACGTTATAGCTGCTGCGGTACAGAAAAAGACTAGCGGTTCAGATAAATTAAAAGTAGACATTATTAAGGATGGCAAAGTTGTAGACACTGAAAGCACTACAAAAGACTATGGTGTAGTTACAGTTAGTGCAACTCTCAAATAGTTTGGTTTTTCAATCAAACTATTCTTTTTTTTAGTTTTGAAAAATAGTTAGGAAATTGTTAATTTCCTAATTTATCTATATTCGTGTTTAAAGTTTTTATCATATAGCTTGGATGGGTTAAAGTCACCTGGGTCCAACACATCTCCCACCACAATCATTGCAGTCTTTGTTATGTTGGCATCTTTTACTTTTTGTGCAATATTATCGAGGGTTCCTTTAATTATTTCCTGGTCTGGCCAAGTGGCTTTTTTCACAACTGCAATTGGGGTATCTTTCTCATAACCAACCAACAATTCTTCAACCACTTTATCGATCATACCAATACCTAAAAATATGCACATTGTTGCGTGATGTTTTGAAAAGCTGGATATGCTTTCACTTTCAGGCTTTGGAGTTCTGCCTTCTGGACGTGTAATGATAACGCTTTGTGATATTTCAGGCAAGGTTAGTTCAGCCTCTAACACGCTGGCTGTCCCGAATAAAGAACTGACTCCGGGAATGATTTCATATTCGATGTCATGTTTTTTGAGTTCACGAATCTGTTCGCCTATTGCACCATAGATTGAAGGATCTCCCGTATGGACACGGGCTACCAGTTTCCCTTCACTTACAGCTTCAGTTATGATTGCATCGGTTTCTTCCAAATTCAGGTAAGCGCTATTGTGAATTTCGCAATCCTTTTTTGCAGGAGTTAAAACATCTTTGTTGACAAGTGAACCTGCATAAATGATGACGTCTGCTTTTTCAATTATTCTTCTGCCTTTAACAGTGATTAAATCAGGATCTCCAGGACCTGCACCAATGAAAATAACTTTTCCTTTCATACTATAATTTTTTATTTCAAGTATTATTTAATAATTTTGTATTAAAATTGACCTTGGATTTCAATAAACTTTATTAAGCTCTAAAATAATTAAAAAATATGGATAAAAAAGGTTTTATTTCAATAGAAAATTTGTTTTCAATCTTTATTATGATAATTATTGCTTTTAGTTTGTTATTTTTTACATTAACATCAATAGAGTCCGTCAATAATATTGAAAATAATGTTCAGCATAGGTTAATTCTAGATAAGGTGGCAAGTTTAATAAGCCAGGTAAATGCTCATGGTGCGGGATATTCGATGTATCTTAAATTGGATTCGAAACCTGGATATTATGAGATAACGGTTGAAAAAAATAAGCTGACAATGGAATTTTTAAATAAAAAGGGTGAAACATTAATACTTCCAATAAAAATTGATTCCAAATATAAATTGCATGGTGGAAAGAGTTATATAGTCAGTAAAAACGATGAGGGGAGTATTGTGATACAATGATGGAAAATAAAGGACAAATCAGTGGGGAGTATTTGCTTTTAGTTGGGGTATTGATAATCATACTTATGGTGTCGGCGGTATTCATTGCAGGTGAAAATGAACTGAATGTCGCTATGAGTGCAGCCAGAAGTGGAGTTACAGAAGGAATCGGAGTATCATCAGCAGCAATGTATTCAATAGATAGCTATAATGATTATTCAACATCAAAAAGCAATCTTCTGCACCCATATTCAATTGATATTGTCAATATTTCCTATAGTGAACTTGGAGTTGACAATAACTACGGCAAGAAAAAGATTCAGTTCAATGTATATGCTAAAGCATCTGAAAAGTACAGTAAAAGTGAACTTGACTCTATTGGTGATAGGATAAATTATAATTTAAGAAAATCACTTGCAATCAGTTTCAATTCAACTTCTTCAACAAATAATTTATACAATCCAGTTTTTTCACAACATTATGTTTTCACAACAGCTAATATTAAATGGGTTTAATTCAATAATAATTAATAAGTGATTACTATGGACAGGTATGAGAAAGGAAAGGAATGTCTTGAAGGTATTCAGAATTCATCCGTCGAAGAGATTTTCAAGGATTTGGAGGATATTGCACCTGATCTGTCAAGATTTGTTGTGGAATTTCCATATTCAGAAATCTATACAAGAGATGAGGTTGATTTGAAAACTCGTGAACTGTGCACTGTTGCGGCTCTAACTGCAATCGGAACAATCCCTCAGTTAAAGGACCATATCAATGCAGCTTTAAATGTTGGAAACACTCCCATTGAAATTGTTGAAATAATAATGCAAATGAGTGCATATGCAGGTTTTCCAAAAGCCATTAATGGGGTAGTTGCAGCAAAAGAGGTATTCTACAAAAGAGATTTGCTTCCGATTAAGTAAGATGAGATGTATGGATGAAGAATATTTTAGGAAAGTTGCCCTGAAAGTACAAGACGAAATGGTTCAAATCATTGGAAATAACAGGCAGGTCAATGATTATGAGCTGATTGTATACAAATATGTATTTTCTAAGGAGCTTGAAATTCCCCTTATAGATGATTTGGCTATTGAAGTAGCAGACGATGGATTCATTTTATACATCCTTCCGGACAATCTCCCATTCAATAAATTAAGAATGCTGGATGATGTTTTTGAAAAATTTGAAATAGAATTCATGCCTAATTCATATAATGTATTGAAATTGAAATTTTTTATAAAGTGATGATATGTATAACGAAGAAGAAAAAAAGCAGCTGATGGATGATCTGGTTGAAATGGAAACATTCAAAGCTGATGTCGGTGATGAAGGAAAAATATTGCAGGAAGATCTGAAAAAATATTTCATTGAAGGGATTGGAGATAAGCAGGATTTGATATTCAGATTGGAGCTTTACTTCTATGCCTTTAAATTGTTCTGCAGGAAGGAAGTGAAGATTGATAAAAACCAATTTATAATATATTTAAATGATTCATTACTGGAATGGGATTTAATCAAGTTGGTAATGGATGACTTCACAGATTTTGAATTGGTGATAGAATCAGTTCGTGAAAACAAGGATGTATTGACAAACTTGAATTTCACATATCACTTTTAGATTTTAAAAATCTTACGGGCATTGTTTGAAGTTATTTCATCAACAGTGTCCAAATCCATGTTTTTAATTTCAGCTATTTTTTTAACGGCATTGGCAACATTTGCAGGTTCATTTCGCTCTTCTTTAGTCATTGCCAAATAAGGGCTGTCAGTTTCAGTTAAAACATAGTCAAGATCAATTTTTGCTATCAGGTCTTGGTGATGTTTTGAGTAACAAAGCATTGTAGAAAAGCTCATAAAACAGTTATCTTTATTCATGATTCTTTTTGCAGTTTTTAGGCTGCCTCCGTAGCAGTGAAAAACGAAATATGGAATATTGTCATAGTCTTCAATGATATTGACGGCTTTTTTTTCACAGTCCCTTACATGCATTACTATTGGAACTTTATACTCCTCGGCAAGATTTAAAAAGCTCATAAAAATTTCTTGCTGCCTTTCTCTTAAGGCTTTGTCGGTTACATAAAAATAGTCCATTCCCACTTCACCAACAGCCACAATATCGGAAAGGTTGTCAATTAAATGATTTTGGGCATCTTTCAGTTCCTCATCGGTTGAGTTTTGAGAACTCACAGGGTGAAAACCGAATGTGGGATAAATGAAACCTTCGTATTTTTTGGATAAGTCCAGAACATTCTGGTTGCTTTGTTTGTTAAAGCCGGATGCAATAACAAAATCCAGGCAATCCTGCGCTCTTTTTATAACTTCGCTTCGGTCATCATCATAGTCCTTGAAATCAATGTGGCAATGGGAATCAATCATTATTTAAACTCCAAATCTTCTTTCACGTGCTTGATATGATCTGATGGCTCTGATAAAATCAACTTTCCTCAGTTCGGGCCATAGTGTTTCACAGAAGTATAACTCGGAGTATGATGACTGCCAAAGTAAAAATCCGCTTAAACGTTCTTCGCCGCTGGTTCTGATGATTAAATTAGGGTCATCTAATCCACCCGTATAAAGGTTTTTACTTACTAATTCCTCATTAACATCATCTATTGTAATTTTGCCGTCCTGAACATCCTGAATGATTTTTTTAAATGAATCGATGATTTCCAGACGTCCGTCATATCCGATAGCTATGTTGAATAATCTTTTGTCATATTGTTTGGTTGCTTCCTCAGCATCTTCAATGGCTTCTTTTACATTTTTCGGAAGCAGTTCGGTTCTGCCTACAACTTTCACTTTCACTTCATTTTTATGGATTTTCTCGTGTGTTACCAGTCTTTTGAAATTTTTAACAAACAGGTTCATAAGTCCTTCCACTTCGTGTTCGGGTCTATTGAAATTTTCAGTTGAAAATGCATAAACTGTTATGATTTCAATTCCGAGTTCTATGCTCCAGTCTAAAACATTTTCTAATGTATCCACTCCTATTTCGTGTCCCTTAACAACATCCATATTTCCTTGGAGTTTGGAAAATCTTCTGTTTCCGTCCATGATTATTGCGACATGTTTTGGCATTTTTTCTGGTTTTAGATCACGTGATATGTACCATTCATATATTCTATAAAGTATATTTTCTGCCATTTTAATCACATAAAAAATATTTTCTATTGGTATTAGATTGTATTTATAATATATTAATCTTTGGCCAGGTCATGTGCTAGAATTAAGCTTCTCACATATCCTTCAATGCTTTGGTCTCTACTAGTGTCGATGTAGGTTCTATCTATTCCAAATGTTACTGCCCCGTAACTTGGCCATGAATTAAGTAGGACAAGTGTTCTAAATATTATATTTCCTACTCTTCCGTTTGGAGCAATGATAACATTGCATTTGTCCTTAATAGCTTTTTCAATTAGAATATAGTAATTTTTGACTTCCTCTTCTGTATTTTCCTGGATGAGTTTGGTTAGTTTTCTGCTTTCTTTAATTGAGTTGGACACTTCACTGCCTCTTCCAAAATCATCTTCTCTTCCTTCAGCAAGAATTGCAATTTTTGGAGTTTTTCCAACTTTTTTTAGAAAATCAACACAGTGCATTGTCATTTCAAAGCGCTCTTCGACACTGGTTCCTTCATCGATTCCAACAGGCGTTAACAAGAATTCAAATTCATTTCCATTAACATATGTTGCTCTTGAAAGATTAGGGTAGTGTTCTTTCAGCTCTTTCATGATATTGGATGCTGGAAGGGATCCTCGCACTACTCCATCTATTTTTTTGTCTAATACTGCTTTAATCAAGTCTTCATCATTATACATTAGTATAATATCCGTTTTTGGGTGTTTTTCTTTGAAAATATGGCATGCCTGAATAATATTTTCATTTTCTCCAACACCAATAGCTATTCTTTTCATTAGTTAATTATTTATGCTTCACTATAAAATAAGTTTTTCTAATTAATTGATGTTTATGTTGTATCTAAAAGTGTAAATATAATAGTAATCTATTTTAAATTTAATTAATTAATATTATAATATGAACGAAGAGGATATTTTTAAGTTAATTGGTTATGTAATTGCATCACAATATAGGACCAACATAATCAAATGTATAGGAAATGACATTAAAATTCCATCAGTAATAGCAGAGGAAGTGGGATTGCGGACAAATCATGTTTCCAATGTCTTAAATCAATTGAAGGAAGAAGGAATTGTTGTTTGTTTAAATGAAGAGGCTCGAAAAGGAAGATTGTATAAAAATACTGATTTGGGCATCGAAATTTTGAAATATATTTAATTTTCTTTTTGATGATAAAAAAAAATGAAATTTGGAAAAATAATTTTTTCCTATTTGTTATTAAAGCTGTCAATTGCTGAATCAACCAAACCGAGTACAGATTCAGATAAATCAGGATATCTATTATCAATCGCAACAGGAATATTGTCACAATAAATCACATCCAAACCAGCAGCCATAGCATCTTTGGTAGCAACATCAACAGCAGCTGCCTTAAGTTCAGTTAACATAACATCAGCTTTTGCAATGTATTTCTCCATGTCTTGGCGCAGCAGCGGCCTATTGGATAAATGTGCAGTTGTTCCAATCACTTCACAATTATAATTTTTTTCCAGATAATCGACTAGCTTGTCTTTGACACCTTCGGGAGCAGTTGTTGCAAACAGAACTTTTTTGCCGCTTAGGTCACCTAATGGTTTTGGTCTGAACACAGTAGATATTACTGTAGCGTCGGGATTAACTTCTTCTACAAACTCTTCAATGGCTTTGATTTTATTTTTATCAGCCATAGGTTCTTCACACATGGTTAAAATTATCAAGTCTCCAAGACCAACTCTATATGGTCCGAAGTATGTGGTTAAGTTTTCCAAAGGTTGATTCGCTCCGATGAGGACAATCTTCTTATCAGTTTTAATTGGGGGTATGGCAGCTCCACTTCCCTCAAAAATCGCAAATTTGGAATCGACTTCATTGGCTAGTTTGGCACCCTGTTTCATATTTGTTAGGAATACTTCACCGGCCATTCCTCCTCCGCAGCGTCTGCAGCCAATTGTCAAGATTCTACTCATCAAAGCATCTTCCCAATGATCACTCGCTGCATGAACTCCTTTTTCAGATTGCTCAAGCAGAAATTCGGCGTTAATCTCTAACTTTTCACCATGGACTATTTCAGGTTCTTCAGGACCTCCTCTTCCCATAGCTATTACGCACGGTTCATAACCGTTTTTATCGATTAATCTTGCAACAAAACCTGAAACAGCTGTTTTTCCAATACGTTTGCCTGTTCCAAGAATGGTGATTGATGGTTTTTCCATTATTTCATATTGGGAAGTCGGTTCGAATTTAAAATCAGGTCCTTCATAGGAGATTCCTTCATTTAGAACTTTACATGCAATTTTGAATCTTTTCGGATAATCAAGAATAGGTTCATCACTTAAATCCATCACTGAATCGATAGCATATTTTCTAATCATTTCGACAATGATGTCATATGGTATGTCCTTGTCTTTTGCAAACTGAACCGGAACGCCTAATTTTTCAGAGTAAGAATCTTCAGAATCGTCTCTAAGCTTTTCAGTTCCTCCAATAAAAACGCAAGCCGCAATATCAATGTGTTCTAATTTATTTAAAGTATCTATAGCTTCTTTAGTAACTGGCAAATAGTGTTCTCCGTCAACTAAACAAAGCATTTTGTTAACGCCTTTCATAGTATTATTATGAAAGTTATTATTATTTATAAATATTCAAAAAAAAGTATGAGATTAAGCCACTTTAAGTTCTTTTTCAGAACGAGCAACTAAATCTGATAGGGAATTGCGCACGTTTTCAGGAATGGAATTTCCTTCTTTATCTGCAATAACCTGTGAGATAATTTTACAAAGGACAAAAATTGCATGTTTATGTTCTGCTTTTGTCTTGTGTATGTGGTGTGGGCTAATTTTTAGGGTAATGTATTCGCTACAGTCGTTAGTTATCTGATCATCTTCTGCTAAGTATTTTAAGACATATACTAAAAATTGATGTAATTGTATCATTTCATCCTTATACATAACTATCTAACCTTTTATTTAACCTATTACTTTAGTTAAACGATAAATTATATGAAATTATAATTTATTAATGTATTTTTTTAATATTATTATATTGTTAACTAATCATATTTAAATATTGCATCAAATTATGTTTACAAATTTCTATTTTTCAATGTTTCTACATTGTCTATTAAAGTTTCATTGATAAATCAATTAATTAGTTGTAGTTTTCAATATTATGTTCACATCGATGATTTAGGTTAATTTTGTTTAGGGTTGTCGGATATTTTTTTACAGTTTTACATTAAATTCGTTTGTTTCAACAATTTCCGGCAACTTCCCTATTGTAGCGATGTTTTCATCTGAAATTATGAGTATTCCTTCATAAAATTCCCTGAAGTTTTCAGCTGTCTCCAGTGCGTTTGTGATTTTATCCTGTGATGTTTCACCGTTTACATCATTGGCAATTCTTGTTGCGAGTCCGTCGGCAATTGAAGGGCTTTTGCCTATTACTGTTACGCTGTCTGCACTTCCAAAGCTTATTGAATGGCCGATTTTACCTGATGATGTACATATTCCCAATTGTCTTTTTCTGGGCTTTATTTTAAAAGCTATGCTGTTTCCTAAAATCCTGTTGTTGGAATATATTCCGCAAAGCGTTGTCGTATTGTTTATCAATGCAATGTCTCCGCCATTTTCGACTATTGAATTTTTTGAGCCTTTTTCAATTAGATAATCCAGGGATAGCTGGGATATTGCACCGGCAACGCATGCCATGGGACCGACATCAGCTTTGAGTGATGATTCATGCATTGTTTTAACAATCAACGGCAAATTTTCATCAATTAGATTAAGCGGTTCAAGTGAAAGCAGAAAATCTTCGTTTTTAACGATATAATTTTTCAAATCAGACCTTAATGAGTAAATGCAGTGTTTTAAATCGTGCTTTGATAAGTCTGTCCTGAGGCGTATATGTGTTTCACCTAAGTCAATCTCCTCATGATTCATGTTTTTTATATTAATTGAAGTAATTATTAAAATTTTTTCGATTAATTGTTCATATGCTATCCGTTATTTTTTCTCTAATTTGATAGAACTTTGCCTTAAAAAGCAAAATATTAAAAAGATTTATATATAATATTTTATTATTTAATAAGTAAAAAAAATTGAATTAACACGTGTGATAATTGTGAAATCCTTTGAAT
This sequence comes from Methanobrevibacter sp., assembly GCF_030539555.1. Lineage (GTDB taxonomy): Archaea > Methanobacteriota > Methanobacteria > Methanobacteriales > Methanobacteriaceae > Methanocatella. The sequence continues at coordinate 13,103 of NZ_JAUNXX010000009.1, forward strand.
TTTTATCTATTGAAAGAGAAGAAAAGCCAAGAAAATGCGGAATAACAATGGTTTTGGACAAAGGTATGGGTCTTGAAACCGCATCAAGTTTAATGGACATTTCCGGTGAATATGTGGACTATTTAAAATTCGGCTGGGGAACATCAATAGTGCATGAACAAGACATTATAAAAGCAAAAGTCGAAATGTACAAGTCTCATGAGATAACTCCTTACACCGGAGGAACATTATTCGAACTTGCTTATAAAAACGACAAAATATATGAATTTTTTGATGAAGCCCACAAATTAGGTTTTCCGGCAATAGAAATATCAGACGGATCATTGGTCATCCCTAGAGAGGATAAATTAAACTGCATAGAAATGGCTAAAAAAGATGGTTTTGAAGTATTGTCTGAAGTGGGTAAAAAAAATCCTGATTTGGATAAGGAATTGTCTTTGGATGAGAGAATTGAATTCATGCAAGATGAACTGGATGCTGGGTCATCCCTAATCATTGTCGAGGCAAGGGAAGGCGGAAAAAACATTGGTATTTTCGATAAATCCGGAAATGCAAAAGAAGATGAAATAGATTATATTTTGGATAGTTTCAGGGGAGATAAAATTCTTTGGGAAGCTCCAAACAAAGACCAGCAGGTCTTTTTCATATTGAAATTGGGAAACACTGTTAATTTAGGAAACATTTCAAGTGATGATATCACCTCTCTTGAAACATTAAGAAGAGGATTGAGAGGGGATACATTAGGCAAAATCCAGTGAGGCTTTAAATTGAACGAAAGAACTATTGACCAGATCAATAAAAAAATTGATGACGGCGAAGCTAATATATATACTGCAGAGGAGTTTAAAAAGCTCATAAAAAATGATGAAGCGCCAAGCTTTGAAGAGGTGGATGTGGTTACATGCGGAACCTGTGGGGTAATGAGTGGAACTGCTGCCGTACTTAACTTCATAGTGTCCGAACCGGGTGAATTCATAAGAGCCAGAGAAGTATACTTGAATGGAGTTCCGGCATATGCAGGACCATGTCCAAACGAATGGCTGGGTTCGGTAGATGTGATACTTCACGGAACCGCCCATTCGATTTATGATGAAAACTATGGTGGAGGATTCTTGCTTAAGGAAATTCTCGAAGGCAGAGAAATTGATGTGCGTGTGGAAAGTGTGGATGGAAAAACCATAGAAAACAAAATCACTCTTGAGGATATCACAAGAGCACAGATAATAGGTTGCAGAATGGCATTTAAAAATTATACAGCATTCACAAACCCAAATGTTGAAGCGGTTTCATCAATATTTGCGGCCATTCCTCTGGAAGGTAACTTGTCCGGGCTGACGTTTTCAGGATGCGGTGATTTGAACCCTCTTCAAAACGACATTCCTCATAATGTGATTAATGAAGGCAAGAAAGTCCTTATAAATGGGGCTCAAGGATATATTTTAGGTGACGGTACCAGATCAAGTGCTGAAAAACCAAACCTGATGCTTACAGCTGATTTATGCAATATGGATCCATATTATGTTGGCGGATTTAAAACAGGTCAGGGTGGGGAGGTATATGACACTGTGGCTATTCCAATTCCCGTTTTAAATGAGAATATTTACAATAATCTATTAATCCGAGATGAGGATATTGACCTGCCTGTAGCAGACATTAAAGGCCGCCATCTGCCATTGGACAATACCAACTATAAGGAAATGTGGCAGGATTATGATTTGAGACCGAAATTCAACGATTCCGCATGCGGTAAGTGTGATAAATGTGTTGTGGAAGATGTATGTCCTACAAATGCATTTAAGAGTGAAAGGCTCAATCTGGCATACTGTTTCGGTTGCGGAATGTGTGCACATTACTGTCGCCACAATGCATTTAATATGAACACCGGAGATGTTGATTTGAACATCAACGGAAAAGATGTCAATGTTCCGATAATATGTAGGCAATCCGACAGATTAAGAGCAAATAAATTATCATTGAAGTTAAAGAAAATGATTGAAAATAAAGAATTTAAATTGTAATGGGATGGTTATATGACTACTCAAAAGATTACGGACACTCCGATTGAATTTGCAGAAGACATTATTTCTGATGTTAAGAATTCAAAAGAGGATGGTGTTTTAAAATGTGTGCAGTGTGGAATGTGCACATCAACATGCCCGGCTGCGCGTCATTCGGACTATAATCCTCGTGATATAATTGAAAGGGTCTTGGATGGGGATATTTCAATTTTAAAAGACGACAATATTTGGAATTGTTTTTACTGCTATACCTGTCATAGCGTATGCCCAGTCGGAAACAGCGTATGCGAAGTTAACCAAATACTTAAGCAATTCGCAATCAGCAAAGGCATAGGCTATGATAAATTATATGAATATATGGGATTTGCCGACAGTTACTTTACCGCAGCTATTGGAGCAATTCCGGAAATATTTTTTGAGGATATTGCAAATGATGTTCCCGGATGGTGGGAATTCAGACAGAATTTGGGCGAAATAAGGGATGAGCTGGAACTTGAACCACCACTGATGCCATCAAAAGAAGTCATTGGTGAGGTAAGTAAAATATTGACCATAACTGGCTTTAAAGATAGGATTGATAAGATAAGAGCATCACAGGAGGAAAAAAATGAAGGAGATTCCTGATAAAAACATACTTCTATTCAGAAGCTGCTTAGTCAGCGTGGAATATCCCGGTGTCGAATCGTCTACAAAATTTGTGTTCGACAAACTTGGAATCAATTACGCAATTTCAGAAAAGCAGACCTGCTGTACCGGCCTTGGACATTACTCTGATGTCTTTGACCAGGTTTCCACATCAGCTATCGGAGCCCGTAACTTCAGGATAGCAAAAGAGCTTGAAAGACCAAACCTTGTCATGATGTGTGCAACATGTTATGCAATCAACAAAAAATCAGTCAAGCTGTTAAATAAAAAAGACGACTTGAGGGAAAAAATCAATAAACTTTTTGATGAAAATGGTTTGGCTCATCTGAAATATGAAAAGGGCGACCTGAAACCTACAGAAAACATTTTCCATGTGGTGGATATTTTATATAATAAAATTGATGAAATTCCGGATAAAATAAAATATGATTTAAGTGGTTATACCATAGCCACTCACCATGGATGCCATTACTGTAAAGTTCACTATGAGGATACGATTGGTGGAGTAAGAGATCCTCGTATTATGGATGATTTAATTGAAGCATGCGGATGCAAAACTATTGGTTGGTATGACCATAAGAGGTCAACATGCGGAACAGGATTCAGACAAAGATATTCTAACAGGGAACTGTCATTCAGTGCAACAGCAGATAAGATGAATGCGATTGATGATGAGGACGTTGATATTCTTGTCCATTTATGTCCTAATTGCCATATTCAATTTGACAGGTACCAGCATTTAATTGGTGAAAGGGAAGGCAGAAAATTTAAGGCAATTCATTTAAACATCACCCAATTCATTGCACTTGCGATGGGTGGCGATCTGGACAAGGTAATCGGTCAAAAAGCACATACAGTACCGATTAATTCTATTATTAAGGAATTGAAGGAGGTTGAAAAATGAGGGATGATTTGAAAGTTGGCGTGTTTTTATGTGAATGTGGTGGAAATATTGCAGATACAATAGATTTGGATGAGGTAAGAGATGCATTGGATGTTGAATTTATTGGACAGTTTGAAAATCTATGCTCCTTAAACGGCCGTAAGATAATCCGTGACGCAATATTTGATTATGATCTTGACAGGGTTGTTGTTGCAGCATGCTCACCGATAAGCCATGAAAAAACATTCCAGGATTACGTAAAACCTCTAAACCCTTATCTGATGGACATGGCAAACATAAGGGAACAGTGTTCATGGGTACATTCGGATAAGAAAAAGGCCACTCATAAAGCCATTACATTAATTAATGCATCAATTGAAAAAGTCAAACAATCTGATGCTGTAGATCCGATCTATTGTCAGACACCAAAGGAAGTTGCGGTAATAGGAGGAGGAATTGCGGGAATGAACGCCGCATTGTCCCTTGCAAAGCAGGGAACAAAGGTTACAATAATAGAGAAATCCCCCTCAATCGGAGGGCATATGGCTAAAATTGGTAAGGTATTCTCACCAGTTAAAATTGCTGAAGAATGTGGAATGTGCCTTTTAAACCCAATATTAAATGAGCTTGTCTGGAATGAAAACATTGAGGTATTGACAAATGCAAAAGTGATTGAAGCTGAAAGGAGAGCAGGAACATATAACCTCATAGTAGAACAGTCTCCAAGATATGTCGACCCTGAAAAATGTATAGCATGCGGCAAATGCGCCGAAGTGTGTGAAGTGGAAGTTCCAAACGACTGGAACGACAATCTTTCCATGAGAAAAGCAATTTACAGGCCTTTTGGCCAATCATATCCCGAAGCATATGTCATTGATATGGAAAACTGTTCAAAATGTGGGGATTGCTTTAGGACATGTAACATGAAAGCAATCAAGCTTAAAAGAAAGCCTGAAAAATTATTATTGCAGGTTGGCTCAATTATCGTTGCAACAGGCCATAAGTTATTTGATATGGAAAAACGTCCTGAATACGGATATGACAGATATGATGATGTGATAACACAGTCAGAACTGGGTCGTATCACAGGTGTAAACGGCCCAACCAAAGGAAAACTTCTTAAGGCAAATGGTGAAGTTCCAAAACGTGTTGTAATGATTCAATGTGTGGGGTCACGTGATGAAAAACCTGATGGACATAAATACTGTTCAAAAATATGCTGTACGGTAGCCCTTAAGAATGCAAACATAATCAAACATAAATATCCTGATACTGATGTTTTAATCTGTTATACAGATATCAGAACGCCGGGAATGTTTGAAAAATACTACAAACACACCCAGGAAAATGAAGTGAGATTCCTGCGTGGAAGACCTGGTGAGGTAGTCAAAAAAGGAGACAATTTTATTGTTAGGACAGAAGATACTCTTAAAGGAGAATTTGTAGAAATTGAAGCTGATATGGTAGTACTTTCAACAGCAATGGAACCATCTGAAGGCACATGTGAAATTGCAGAAATTTTGAACGTTGGAACCACAGAAGATGGTTTTATTAAGGAATCTCACCCTAAAATCAAACCTGTAGCTACCGATGTACAGGGAATTTTTGTATGTGGAACTGCACATGATCCGAAAGACATAACGGATTCGATTATGCAGGCGACAGCAGCTGCCTCAAAAGTTTCAGAATACAACTACGGTGGTGTTGAAATCGAACCGTTCATTGCTGAAATCGACAAGGAAAAATGCATTGTCTGCGGAGAATGTATTGCGAGATGCAAATACAAATCCATGAGCATACAGGATGATGAAATTTACATTGATCCTATGAGCTGCACAGGTTGCGGAAAATGCCTTGTAGGATGTAACCAAAGAGCAATTACAGTAAACGGTAACATTGATGAAAAGATATTGTCCACAATTAATGGGGTATTGTCTAAAAAACAAGAAGGCGAACGCATGATTCTGGTGTTCCTGGATAATATAGGATATACTGCCGCCGATAACATTGGAGTTAACAGATTGTCCTATCCTGAATCAATACATATCATCAAGGTAATTTCTGTAAATAGGGTAAGGCCAAAACATATTAGATATGCACTTGATAATGGTGCTGACGGTATATTTATTGGTGAATTCCCTGGAGATTTGATGTATGATGAGGTGGAACGTAAAATCCAAAGGGTTAAAGATAGAATTTCCGAAATGGGTCATAATCATGAAAGGATTACATTTTCAAAAGTTTATATACCCTACTTCTCAGGTCTTGCTCGAAAATTCAATGATTTCGATAAGAAAATCGCAGAGCTGGAAGAAGGAAAATAGTACGGTGATGTTTAGTTTTTTTCTAAACTAAGCATTATTTTTTTTAATGAAATATTTTACTTTATAAAATTTATATTAATTTAATACATAACTATTATTATGTTTAAAAAAATAATCTTTGCCCTAATTATACTCATAATAGCTATTTCATCAGTCAGTGCAACTGATATTAACTCGACATGTGATGAATATAGTAATTTTAACATGATTTCAAATAATATTTCTGATGTTAGTCTCACTGAGTTCGATGATGTGGGACTTGCTGACACGGATTCTGATGCATTGGCAGCAGCAAAAACAGTTTATTTTGATGCATCAGCAAGTACGGATGGGTCAGGTACCAAATCAAATCCTTATAAATATTTATACAGCGGAAGGATTACATCCGGCATGACAGCTTATTTTGCTAATGGGGTATACTCGTTTTCAGGCACTGGAAAAATTGGGTATAATTCATTATACAAAACCACTTTCATTGGGCAAAGTAAAGATAAAACAATTATTCGATCCACTGCAAGTTATTCGTTCGATTTAATTGTTTCATCAAATTCAAATTTAGTTTTAAAGGATTTAACATTTGACTATGGTCATATTGTAAACAGTGGAAATGTCGAAGCGGAAAATGTCATATTCAAGAATTCAGTGTGTTCATACACTTCTACAAGTTCTTCTGTAGGATCATATTCCTGCGGCGGAGTAATATACAGCAATGCTTCAAAAGGAAGTACATGTTCCATAAATCTTAAAAACTGTAATTTCCAGTCAAATGAAGCAAAACATGGCGGAGTTATATCTGCAAACTATACAAATATCGTAATAACAAATTGTGTTTTCCAGAATTCCATATCAAACAGGTCAGGTGGTGCGATTTATAGTTTAAATTCAAACATAACTATTTCAAAATCTTCATTTACTAGGAATAATGCGAAATATGGTGGTGCAATTTATAGTGAAAAGGGTATAATTAAGCTGATAGATTCAAATTTCACTTCATCACAGGCATATAGCTTTGGTGGTGTAATAGCTTCTCAATTATCCAATATATCATCAAGTAATTGTATATTTTATAATTATAATTCCCTAACCGATTCGGGTGGTGCAATTTATTCTGATAGGGGTTCTGTAGATATTTCAAAATCCACTTTTAAAAATGGTGTGGCTGATTTTGGTGGTGCAATATGTGTTTTAAATGTAGGTTTAACAGTTTCAAACTCTAATTTCCAAAACAACACTGCAAACTATGGCGGAGCCATCTATAACATATATAAAACTGTTTATATTTACAACACCAATTTTAAGAGTTCCACTGCATACCTTTATGGTGGTGCAGTCTGCAGCTATCTTGCCGATTCAATCACAATAAAAAATAGTGTTTTCGTTAGTTCAGATGACATGTATATCTTTGCAAAATCAACAACTAAAATTGTTCAAAGCGGAAACAGCGGTTTAACAAATGTTAAAACTGTTAATACTACTATATTGACAGTATCCCCTAATGTTGTTGCTCCAATAATCAATTATTCACCATCATCTCAAAATTCAATTCCATCTTACTATAATTCTAATGACTACGGCTATGTCACTCCAGTTAAAAATCAGATGGATGGAGGAAATTGCTGGGCTTTTGCGGCTATTGCAACATTGGAAATCTGTCTTAAAAAAGCAACTGGAATCACATATGACTTTTCAGAAGAAAACATTAAAAACCTCATGTCAATCTATTCGTTAGTTGGAAGAGACCAGTATCCCAATAAGGGAGGATTGGACAATATGGTTTTCGGATATCTGACAAGCTGGCTGGGTCCGATTAATGATAATCTGGATGTTTATGATGATTATTCTGCATTGTCCACAATATATTCTTCTCTTTTGCATATCCAAAATATTTATTTCCTGCCGGTTCGAGCAGATACAAGCGATAATAATGCTATCAAAAAGGCCATAATGGATTATGGTGCCGTTGCCGCCAGTTATGCTTGGACTACAAGTTATCATTCAGTCACTCTTGTCGGCTGGAATGATAATTATAATGCTAAGGATTACTTTGGAAATTATGCTAAGGGAGTATGGATAGTAAAAAACAGCTGGGGATCTGATTCAGACGATAACGGTTATGTATATATTTCATATGACAAGAACTTTAAATATGAATCATCCAATTATCATAACTATCTTTACACATTCATTTTCAATGATGCCGAAGGTTATTCAAGGAACTATCAGTATGATTTGAATAGTGTAAATTATTATGAAACTTCATCAAGTAATGGGGTTAAATATAAAAATACATTTGTAGCACAGGATAATGAAATATTGTCCGCATTCTCTACAGTGTTTAAGGAGCCGACAAGCTATAAGGTTTCACTTTACAAGGGAAATACTTTGATTTTGACTCAACAAGGATACAGTCAGGCAGGATACTATACAATTCCATTCAATACTAAAACAACATTATCTAAAGGCGACCAGTTCACAATATGTATTGAAAACCTGAATTCAGGAAAGAAATTTATTCCTCTTTCTGATGCTTCATATTCTAATCTGGGAAATTTCCCGAAGGGAGTCTCCTATATCAGTTTTGGAAGTAGCTGGTATGACTTATATTCACACTATAGTAAACCTAAGATTGCATGTATTAAAGCATTTACAACACCTTTGACCTTGAATGAGGTTACACTCAGCATTGATAAATTCACTAATGTTTATGTTAATGAGAAGTTGACAATTAATTTTAAATTAAGCAATAGTAATCTGAATAGAGGTTTTGTAACTGTCAATATTGGCGATAAAACTTATTATGCAAGTGTTTATGGTGGTAAGGCCAGCTTAAAAATTAGTTTCAATGCCATAGGGTCATACAATTTCAAAGCCCAATATAAAAATAACCTTTATGCATCAAACACTGTCAGTTTTAACTTTAATGTAATCAAAACTGCAGGTGTGATATCCATTTCAGCTCCTGATGTGACTAGTTATTATGGAAGGTCCACCAAATTCTCCATCAGGTTAACCGATGATGGCCAACCTATTAACGGTGCTGTTGTCAGTTATACATGCGGTTCTTTTTCAACTACTGCAACTACAAACAGCAATGGTTATGCGTATGTTTATGTTAATTTAAGTCCGGGAACATATGATGTAACATCACAATATGGCGGTAAATCAGTTAAATCCAAGATTACAGTCAAATCTACCATTTCAGCCAGTGACCTGACTTATGATTATGGAAGTTCTTATATTAAGGCCACATTTTACAATACTGCCGGAGGAGTTCTTTCCAACACTCAGGTAAAATTCCAAACTGGAATTTTAACGTATACTGTTACAACCAACAGCAACGGTGTTGCAGTTGTTAAATTTGATAGGAATGCATCCACATATGGTGTGATTGCCATTAACCCTGTAAATAACGAGGAGAAATCATTTAAGGTAACGGTTTCAAAGGTTACTCCAATCTTAACCTTAAAGCAGATCACATTGGATGGTTATGATGCGGTAAGGGCAAGTCTGTCTCAAACATCAGCTACAGGAAATATTGTTTTCACAGTCGAGGATACAGACTATTCTACTGGAATCAGCGAAGGCATTTCAAATCTAAAAATAATTAACCGTAACGGAATCTATGATGTAACGGTTAAATATTCCGGAGATGCCAATTTCAATCCAGTTTCCAAGTCAATATCTGTTAATGTGGGCAGTTATTTAGCATCAATATCCGTTAGTGGCATTACAAAGACCTATGGTGATTCCAAACAGCTGGTAATCACTGTTCGTGACAATCATGGTAATCCTGTTAAAGATAATTTCATAAGTGTTGATGTTTATGATGATGATTTGGAATTCTACGATAGCTATTATTTATGGACTAATTCTAAAGGTCAAGTAAAACTTAACTGTAATTTCAAACCAGGTACATATAGTTTGGATGTTAGCAATGATGATGATTATATTAATGTGGATGTGGTTGTAAAAAAAGCCGCTTCTAAATTGACTGCAGCAAATAGGATTGTCAATGCCAAATCAAAGATAAAAACCTATACAATAGTGTTGAAAAACAACAAGAACAAGGTTCTTAAGAATCAGAAAGTTACTTTAAGGGTTGGAGGTGTAACTTATGTTGCAAAAACCAACGGCTACGGCAAGGCAATATTTAAGATAACTAAATTAAATAGAAAAGGAACTTTCAAGGCCATAGTTAGCTATGCTGGCAATTCCTACTACAAAAAGATTAGTAAGATAGTTAGATTCTATGTACGATAAGGGGAATTATATCCTCTTTTACACTTTTTTGTAAGTATTATATACTTATTTTGATATAATTATTAATTAGTATGAATACATGGAGGGAAATTTTTGTCAAATAAAATGATAATACTTGTGTTGATTCTTGTAAGTTTTCTTGCAATTTCCACTGTCAGTGCACAGGATAACTCTACTGTTGTAGAAAATGCTCAAGACAATGATTTAGACAGTCAGATTGACATACAGGAAATTACTTCAAGTGAAAACACTTATTCTTTAGCTAATACTAATGAATCTGCAATAGGGGATGTTGAAGATCCCGGTGCATATATTTACACACCATCAAAAATTTATTATAGCTATCAAAAGGATTATGATGCTTATGAATATGACAGCAATATAATATACGGATACAATAATCATTTCGAAGGTTATTTAAAAATCTATAATGGAAATGCTCTCATTGCTTCCCACTTCTGCAATGGTACTGAAGACTTTGAAACAGGTTCATTTTTTGATTTGATTGATGGAAAGAAAGTGTCTTTAAGCAAATATACCTTGAAAATGGAAGATATGGATGGTAAGGTTTGGGTGTCAAAATCTTTAAATGTTGTTAAAAATCCAATAAAACTGGACTTTACCAGTTTTAAAGAGTCTGCTGAATATTCATCAGAAACTTTTTATCAGTATGTGCTGGATGAATATGGTAACAGCATTAATGATGCCAAAGGAACCATTACACTAACTTTAAATGGAAAACAATACAAAACTACAGTTAAAAACGGCAAATTCAAATTATCTTTTAACATTCCAGTAACCCCAAAAACATATGTCTGTAAAGTTAAGTATTCAGGAGATGCTAAATATCAAAGCAGTTCCAAAACTTTCAGGTTAACAATTTACAAGCCTGTTCCCAAAGTATATGCTTTAAATAAGGCAGTTAAAGTGAAATCAACTAAAATATATTCTGTAATACTTAAAAATAATCATGGCAAAGCCATGAAGAAAGCCCAAGTTTCCTTAAAAGTTAATGGAAAAATCTACTATGCAATTACAAACAATTATGGAAAGGCTTTATTTAAGATAACTAATATAAATAAAAAAGGAACAGTTAATGCTTTCGTGAAATATTCAGGAAGCGTAATTTATAAGCCTGCCTTCAAAACTGTCAGATTCACAGTCGTGTAGATGAAAACTCATCTACAATCTCTTTTTTTTTAAATCATTGTTTTGATTTTCTTTCAGTTTGTTGAAATTATTTTGGAAAAATGGAAATAATTGCTGTATCATGTAGATTAGGCAATAGCTATTTTATTAAATTTTATCATCGCTTGAAATCATTGATTTTTCAACTAATTATTTTAATATGTTTTCCAGCAGATGTTGAAAATATTGTTGGATATTGTCATTTAATGGAATTGAAAAATGGTTGATATTTCTGTGGTATTGAAAGTCATTTGGTGGGTTTGTTTTCAGTCGAGCAGTTCAATCAGTTGCAGCCCTAATTCAGTACATTTATATAATCTTCCCTTTCTCACTTCTTCATTAATGCAGATGACCAAGTTTTGGTTTTTTAAATCAGATAATGCAGAAGATACCTGGCTTGTGTTAATATTTATGCCTCGAGCAATTTCCGAAGGCATTTTCAAGTCATCACCTATGAATTTTAAAGTGTTTTTTCTATAAGATGATATTTTAACATATCCGAGAAGTTCATATAATTTTGTTTCATCCATAGGTATACTATTAACAAATTAATTTTAAATCTTTATATATCACTTACATTTTTTTATACTTTTTTAGACATAAAATACTCATAATTTTAACGAAAACTTAAAAAAAGGATGATGGCAGAGGAAGATTTTGGGATGCTTAGGGTCTGATTGCATCCATAAATCTTTTTTTAATTGTAACAGGATCCAAATCAATTATTGGCGCTTTTGAGTTTCCAGGTTCCGTATCATAAACAATGAAACTTACATCATCACTTTCGATAATTTCACGTAGGTTGATGTCTTCAAATCTATGGCTGTTTTTAAATCCAACACTTTTGGCAATTTCACACAAGTCTATTGCTTGTGCGTAAGTGTCCTGATTTCCTGTTGAGCCATATGCTCCATTGTCTATGACAATCCAAGTCAAGTTTTTAGGATTATTTGCAAATATGGTTACAAGTGAACCCATGTTCATCAGAAGTGACCCGTCACCATCAATTACAACAACATTCCTGTCGGGACGTGCCAGGGCAAGTCCAAAACCGATTGATGAGGCAAGGCCCATTGAACCAATCATGTAAAAGTTTTCTGCCCTGTCCTTTATATCATACAGTTCTCTGGATGGGAATCCTATATTGCAAACAACAATTTCATCATCAATATAATTCATTATATCCTGAATAGCTTCTCTTCTTGCCATATTATCACCAGTAACTTATTTCCAATAGTATTGAAACAGGTTTTCCTTCTTCAATGGATAACTCCCATGAGTCAAAGACGGCTCCATATGCAGCTTCGGGATTTCCGGGTTTGAAGAATCTGAAGTCCATCGCCTCCAATATTCTTGGGGTTGACTCTCCCATTGGGACTTGTCCGCAAATGTTTTCACCTTCTGTCCCCCTATGGCTCATTATCATGATGAGGGGAAATTCATATAATTGTGTCAATGATTTGAGGGCATTAATCGAGTTTCCAAGTCCTGAATTTTGCATTAAAATGGCGGTTTTCTTACCTCCCAAATAAGCTCCGGCACATATTCCGATTCCCTCTTCTTCACGGGTTACCGGAATGTGGATTATTTCATCATCCTCATCAATCATGTTCAGTAATTTTGATAGGTTAACGCATGGAACGCTTACAATAAAATCAATTCCGGCATCTTTAAGCCCATTAAAAATAGCTTCACTACTGTCCATTGTATCACATCTAATTTTGAATATTACAATTATATAATTCATTATTTAAATAGCTATTTTGTCATTTAATATTATTATTCTTCAATCTTTTTTTAATTTGGATATCTAATAATTCAACATTTTAATTTATATTATTGTACATTTTCATACATTTGATTTAGATTATAGAAAACTTTTTATTTATCTTGATAGTAATATATAATCATGTTTGATAAACTACCGGTTTCTTCTAAAACTGAAAAGATTTTAACCAAATCATTGGACGAGCAAATTACAGTTGAAGAGGCAAATTATTTGATGAACATCAAAGGTGCAGATTTGTATCCTCTTCTTGCAACTGCCGATTATTTAAGAGATCAGATTGTTGGAAATAATGTTACTTTCATTAATAACTGCAACATTAACTTCACCAACATCTGTACAGTCCGATGTGGCTTCTGCGCATTTGGAAAAGATTCGGATGACCCTGAAGCTTATATCCTAAATGATGAACAGATTCTGACTAAAGCTAAAGGCGCTGTTGAAAAGGGAGCTCATGAGTTTTGTCTGATGGGCGGAGTGCTTGCAGATGCGGACATTGAATATTATGAGCATCTGCTTCAGCTACTGAAAGGGGAATATCCCGATGTAATGATTCATGGATTTTCACCTACAATGATTAAGGATGCATGCGATGTGTCCGGAATCGACATTGCTGAAGGATGCGAAAGGCTAAAAAGTGCAGGTCTTGACACCTTGCCGGGAACTGCCGCTGAGATTTTAACAGACCGATCAAGGGAACTGATTTGTCCTGAAAAGGTAAGTGTGGCTGAATGGATTGATATTGTAAAAACAGCCCATGAAGTTGGAATTCCGGGATCTGCCACAATAATGTATGGTCATGTGGAGACTTTAGAAGAAAGGGTAGAGCATATTGACATTATAAGAAATCTTCAGTTGGAAACTAATGGGTTTACCGAGTTCATTCCAATGACATTTATGCATGAGTACTCTCCAATTTTCCTGGAAGGTCAGAAAAACCTTGGAGCTACCGGAACTGAAGATTTGAAATTATACGCAGTATCCAGATTGATGCTTAGGGACTTGATTCCAAACATCCAGGTATCCTGGGTAAAAATGGGTTTCAGATTCGCTCAGGTATCACTTACAGCAGGTGCAAATGATTTGGGTGGAACTTTGGGGGGAGATGAACTCTCAGAAGCTTCAGGCGCTCCTGATGGAGTTGATGCATCAATTGAAACTCTTGGAAATATTGTAAGAAACCTTGGAAGAAATCCAATAGAGAGAAACTCAAAATATACGGAATTCTATCCGATTGATTAGGTGGGTCATGAAGAAATTTATTGTTATTGACGGACTTGACGGGTGCGGCAAGGACACCCAGGTTAATTTATTGGCTGAAGCATACAAAAGCCGTGGAAGGGATGTTACTGTCCGATCCCACCCATGCAATGACAACAAGTACGGTAGAAAATCAAAACAGGCACTTCTAAAGACAGGCAAATTCAATCATATTAAGGCCACAATCTATTTTGGTTTGGATGCAATCAGATCAGTTCAAATGTATTATTACAACAAGAATACGGATGTGCTGATATTTTCAAGATACACAATGGCTGTTGCATACCTTCCGAATATGGTTGATGTGATTGTTTATAAGATTGTTTCATTTGTTCTTCCAAAATCGGATTGCATGTTCTTTTTGGATGTGACTCCCGAAGAATCACTCAGACGTATCAAATCACGTAACGAACAAGAAGAAATGTTTGAAAATATCGATGCCCTTCAAAAGGTCCGTTCAAAAACAAGTAAAGTCACATATGAATGGAATGTTATTCCAGCTGATGATTCTCCACAAACAATTAGCAGTAAGATTATTGCAAAATGCATGGAATCTGATTAGCTATAACACTTCTTTTATCCCGTCGGTAGTAATTATCATCAGTGAATTAAGATTTTCCAGAACCATTGAAGCTATCGGGTGGGTTTGAATATCCTTGTGCATGAATATGATTTCATTATCGATTATGTCAATCCAGTTGACGTGATATATTACAATGCCGTTAACTATAAGTCCCAGGAATTGTGGAATGAATCTATTTTCATTAACTTCATCAAAAAACTGGCTTTTTCTCAATATTTCCCTTAATGCTGAATCCATATTTCATACCTTCCTTTCATAAACGAATTTCGGGACAGCTTTTGAGAAGGGATCAAAGGTTTCCCTGTTTTCGACTTCCATGCATTTCATGCTGACTTTGGAGTGCAGTGATGATGGGAGTCTTAAAATTCTTTTCAAATCTATTGTTACTTTGGCATCGATTGTTGCAAGGTTTACACGTGCCATCGCATTTACAAGGTTTTTATATCTTCTGGGGCCGATGTCCCTTTTGAAGTATCCCCAGTTATCGTTTTCAAGGTGATGCCTTGATGCCATGATGTCTTTCATAAGTTTCGGGTTTATTCCGTCCAGCTTTTCATTTCCGACAAGATGCTGTATGTTGAATTTAACTTTATCGGTGAATATTTTGGAATATCCTACTGGAATGGAGAAATGTTCAAAGTTAAAGGTTTGATTTGACACTTCAGGATTCATGAATTGGGATTTTGGAACTTCTGCACCTGCAACATATTTCAATACCTCTGATCTAAGTTCGCTGCCTGCAGTCATCATTTCCTCGTCAAGTATCCTGATGTGATAACCCCTTCCTGAATAGATTAAATGTATGTTTTTAAGACCCAAATCTGATTCCAAAGTATCTATTAACGAATTGACTATTTCTAAAGCTTCACCTAAGCATGTTTCGCACACGCTGTCGCATTGGCATGACCTGATTGGAATGTCCTTTGCATCAACATCAAAAATGTATTCTGCTTTTAACCAGTCTTCTCTTCTTCGGGGATTATTGTAGAACGCTACTGAGACATATGCTGCAAAGGGTGCTTTGTATCTTAGAAATTTTCTTAAGGATTCTTTTCCTTTAAAGACCTTATATCTGTCGTTTGGTCCGCTTCCATTATGGTCAAAACCGAATTCCCGTTTTCTGATATCGGTAGCTATGAAATCCGGCAGGTCTTTTTCGGACCATTCCTCTCTATAGTATTGCCTTCGCTCTTTTAGAGTAGCTTTAGAAAACATGATTATAAATTTATTTTTAAAGTATATATTATTTCTCAAAGTGCGCATTTGCACAAAAGTGTTGTTGTGTTTTTAAATATTATTAGATACATAATTAATTTCATGCATAAAAAATTGATTATGGTCATTATACTATTCATCGTTGCATTTTCAGCAATCTCATCTGCCGGTGCAACTGATTTTAATTCAACTGAAGATAAAATGGATTTTTCACAGGAAAATGCCATTCGTGAAATAAATAATCCTACTTTTGTTGATTTAAATCAAAGCATATCCAAAAATTCAACTGTAAATTTGGATGCTGATTATGAATATGACTCTCAAATCGACAGTGAATTGTATGAGGGCATAACTATTGACAGGGATCTTACAATCAACGCTAACAATCATGTGATTACTAGTAAAGGAGCACGTGCTTTCATCATAGCGGAAGGCTATAATGTAATCATCAATGATTTAAAAATTGTAAGCAACAAAAATAACTCCTTTTATTGTGGCGGAAGCATATATAATCTTGGAGATTTGACATTGAATAACTGTACAATCGTCAACAGTTCCGCCTCCGTATATGCGGGAGCAATTTATAATGGGGGCACACTTAAGATTTCCAACTCTCAGTTTAGTGATAATTCCATTGATGTGGTCAATAAAAGTTTATATGGTTGCGGTGGAGCCGTTTATAATTCGAATGTTTTGACTATTGAGGATTCATGGTTCACCATCAATGAGGCTGATTTTGGAGGAGCAATTGCAACATCAAAATCCTCAACATTATCAAATGTATTTTTTATGCAGAATAAGGCAAATTATTATGGCGGAGCTATTTATAACTATCCCAATTCATCATGCAGCGTGAAAAATTCCATTTTGCGCTACAATACTGCATATGCCGGTGGAGCATTATATGACTGTAATTCAAGTTCATGCTCATTTTCATCCAATGTAGCAGAAATAGGAAACAATATGGTCGGCGGAAATGCTTACACTTTAGCAAAATCAGCCAAATCCAATGATTATGTAAACATAAGTGCAGTCGTCGATGCGGGTAAGCCTAAAATTACAATTACTCAGACAGGTTCCCACAAAGGTGACAAATGGATATCCGTTAAACTTGTTGATGGGGACGGTGAACCTTTAATGGACAGGTCAATAGCCATCTACATCTACAAATCAGGTAATCTGAAGAAGGTTTACAAATATGATTATTTATGGAGCGATGAAAATGGGAAAGATTCACTCAGATTAAACCTTCCTGTTGGAAATTATGTTGTAAAGGCAGTATGGGAGGATGATAAATCCATTTTCACTACTTTAAATAATGTTAAAATTTCTAAAAAAGCGGTCATACTTAAAACTAAAAAATTGACAACAACATATTACTCATTTGACTATTTTGAAGTAAAAGTAATTGATTCCAATAAGAAAATAGTTAAGGGCGCAAAACTTAAGCTTAAAATCTACACAGGCAAAAAATATAAAACAGTCACTGTCACAAGTGATTTTGAAGGTATTGCAAGATATGATACTGGTTTAATGAGTGCTGGAGTTCATAAGGTTGTCATAAGTGTAGGAGGAGGTTTTTCAGCAAAAACTGTTACATCATATATAATAATGAAGCCTGAAAAATTAAAAATTACTACAAAGACCAATAACTGGTATGACTCATCACAGCTTGGTGTCTGCATTCATCTGAATAAGAATCTACGTTTCAATAATCTTAAAGTTCAACTGAAGGTCTTTACAGGAAATAAATATAAGACATACAATGTGGTTACAGGTTATTCAAAAATATATAAAAGCAAGGGAATATGTGGAATCCAGACAAATAAATTTTCTGCAGGCATTCATAAAGTCCTGATAACAATCAAAAGCCCTAATTTTATTGGCTCTGCAATTGCTTTTATCAACATAGCCAAATCCGCTAAATCTTATCAGCCATTTACCTATCTGATAACCAACGGCAACGGCAGATATGTGAAATGATTTTTATGAGGGTGTTATTTTGGAAGAGATTGTTGAAGTTATCGGCGTGGAACACCTAAAAACTGTTTTGTCAAGTTTAACTCCAGAAGAGATTGTCAAACCTGCATTTGACAATTGGATTTCATGTCAAAGGACAGGACATACTGTATTGAACCTGGAAAACGGTAAAGTTTACGGGTTGGGCATAGAATTTAACCAGTTGCCTTTGGCAGATGCAATTTATATAGAACTCTTTACAATTAAATCGACCGAAGATCCGATAGATGCAAGCGAACTGTTTTCCAGGGAGGAATATGAAGAATTTATGGAATTCAGCAGTGATGACCCTTGTGAATATATACCTGACATTATTACTGATTTTTGCGAAAAAAATGATATCAATGAATATGAGCGAAAAATCGGGCTTTTAGCATATAATTTTGAGAAAAATGAGCAAGCCAATTATAATATGTGGGAATCAGCTATTTTAAATAAGTATTATGATGCGATATATGAAGACCATAATCCATTTAAGTTTTCACAATCTTCATTGTAAAAAAAAATAAAAAAAGGGAAGAAAGCTTATGCAGCTTCTTCAAATTCTACTTTTTCACCAAGTATTCTTAATCCGATGAACATCACTACAACAGAGATTGGGATACAGATGTACCATGCGACTCCAAATCCTGCTGGGATGTAACCGAATACGATAGCAATAATTGCAACAAATATTGCATAGTAAATTTGTGTTTGAACGTGGTCAATGTGGTTACAGCTGGTACCCATACTTGACAGAATTGTTGTATCTGAAATCGGTGAACAATGGTCCCCGAAGATAGCACCGGTCAATACACCACTGGTACATACAATTACGAATCCCATATCCGGTGAAACAGCCCATGCGAGTGGGATTGTTAAAGGCATTAATATACTCATGGTACCGTAAGAAGTACCTGTTGCAAATGAGATCAATGCTCCCAATATAAAGATTAATGTTGGTAAAATCCAGAATGGAATTGTATCTTTCAGAATACCTACCAAGTAATCAGCAGTACCTACATCAGCGATTACTCCTCCTAAAGACCAAGCGAGCAATAAGATTACACCAGTGATTACGATGGTTTTCATACCGCCCACCCATTCACTGATAGCTTGTTCGATAGTCATTATTTTTTGGAGAACAGCCATTACGATAGCTACAATTGAAGCGAGTAATGCTGCTTGGAACAATGCAACGGATGCATCTGATTGAGATAATGCAGTGAATATACCGTTAAATGATAATGGGGAAGATTTCATAATTGCAATGAGTGCTTGGTCTTCTCCACCTAAGATAATGGTGTATCCGCTCCAGTAGAATGCAATAAGAGCACCAATAATCAATGTTCCGATTGGAATGATTGCATTCCAGACACTTAATTTAATTCCTTCAACCGGTTGCACTTCATCAAAACCAGGCGCTTCAAGAGTTTGAATAGGTTCTGATTCTTTTCTTGCACGTGCTTTCTGTTCTGCTTTTTTCATTGGTCCAAACTCGTATAATGTGAGTGCAGAAATTACAATGAATATTAAAATCAAAATGTTGTAAAACCTGAATGGAATAGTTTGTAAAAATATTCCAAATCCACTGACGTTCATTCCTATTGATTTGAAACCTTCAGCAATTAAACTGATTTCCAAACCAATCCAAGTAGAAATAATTGCTATACCTGCAACAGGAGCAGCAGTTGCGTCAACAACGAATGCTAATTTTTCTCTGGACACTTTGAGTTTGTCCATTACAGGTCTCATGATAGGACCTACGATTAATGAGTTAGCATAGTCGTCGAAGAATACACATAATCCTAAGAACCATGTGATAAGTTGAGCTTTTTTAGGTGTATCAGCACGTTTAGCCAATGAATCTGCCAAAGCTTTTGCTCCACCCATCTTGGTAACTAATTGGATAATACCACCGATAAGTAAACATTGAAGAATGATACCTGCATTCCAAGGATCTGCCATGGAACTGATTACTTGGCCTCCCAATGCTAAAAATGCGTTGATTGCACTTTCAATAATGTTTAAATTATTTACGGAAACCATGAATTCTCCAACGAAAACTCCAATAAACAGTGATAAAATTGTTTCTTTTGTAATAAATGCTAATATAATAGCTACAAGAGGAGGCAGTAATGTTAGCACTCCAAATCTTACTGCATTATCATCACTTGCAGGTGCTGAGGTGATTATTAAAGATAATACAAAAAGGGCTATTACAGAAACAGCAGTTATTATCCCAATTTTCATATTGTCGTTTATGTTCATAAATTCCACCATTTTCTAAAAAAATATTTTTTTAAAAATACTGTAATAAGTATAATTTAATTATTTAAATCATAAACAATTTTTAATTTTTATTAATAAAAATAAACAAATTTGATTCTCATTTTATTTTCTAAAAATTATGAATGTTGTTAATTTTTATTTTTAAGTCATAAAAATCATTTAAGACTAATTAAATCATAGTATATATTTTATATTTTATATTATAAAAAGTATTATTATTTAAATGGGGATTTGTCTGATTATATCCGCTTATTTGTTATTAACCTAATATGTAATCAAAAATATAAATTTTTTATAATAATTTAGTTGTATGTATAGATTAAATATAAATTTTTAATATATTATAATAAAAAAATAGTTTATTATTTTACAGTTTGATTTTGAATTTTATTCATTTTTTGCCTGGTTGTCAAGCTGATATTTCTTGCGCCCGTAACATGACAGAGGGTTATTGATTCCTTTGCATGATTTGTCCGGATGACATAACTGTGGCAGGTGAATTTTTATTTTCTCACAGCTCATCGGAGTGTACCATTTGGTTTCGCCCTCATGGTTTATGTCCACCTTGCTGTGCATTCCAAAGCCTAATTTTGAAATGATGTTGATTTTCTCCTGCGGCTGGTCATCAAATAACGGTGGACTGCAGTTGTCAGCGGCATCAAATATCAGAGGAAGTATTTCATTTTCTGTAATGGTTAAATCAGGATCCATGTCGGAAACTTTAACTGTCTCATCTGAAGCAAAAATTCTCGGATATAGGCGTGCATAGGATGCAAATGAGGTTAAAAGAAGAACGATTGCATCGTTACGTCCTCCTGAAGACACTCCTTCAACTGTTGATTTGATGCATGGCGGAAATGCATCAGGATTTAATTTTCCAGCTTGAACGCTACCATATATTCCACCGCTTCCTGCATAGTACTGGTTGTATTTGCTGATTTCATCAGGAATGAATTCCTTTAGTTGTTCGCCGATTTTGATAATTGCGGGGTGGATTTCAACGCGTGCTGACATTTCCTTTATTCTATTTATGTATTCTTCAGTTTTCTGCATTATGAGCCTGGACAATATTTGCTCCTTGACGCTGTCTCCGATTAAAATATTATACATTCTATCTGGATTTCTGTCGTGGAACTTGTCGGAAAATCTCTGTGAAAAGTCTTCGGATTGAAGAATGATGTCTCCGTTGTCAATCAGCAGGTCAGTCAGTTTGAGTTTTTTGGATGATATGACATCTTTTAGGGAGCTCCATCTGATGGCGCCGTCAGTTTTCACTTCATCCAAAACTTCATCTATTATGTCAGCCCTTGCCATAGGAGGAATCTTAGATAGTCTTTCCTGAATTAAAATTCCCTGAGACTCAATAAAAAGCCTTGTTTCACGTGACCCCACGTTAAATTGAATTGCTATTGCCTGACATAGGATGTGATAGACGACGACATCCTGCATAAACAATTCGCTGTTGGTCAGGTATTCGAATTCTGCCTGTGTAAAATTTTTGTTGTTCTTTTTTTCTATAGCCCATTGAATACGTTTCATCGCATAATCATTAAATGATTTGGGAATCAGGGAATCATCTGAAATCCTTTGGTTGGTTGTATGGGTGATTTCTTCGATTAAATTTTCATCTTCTTCAAATATCTGATTCAAATCTCCATATTCACGAATTATCTGTCTTCCTTCATTTGACAATGGGTTTATATATGAAACTTCAGCCATGTTTTTAACTTTTTACTTTATCTTTTAAAAAGCTAACTTATTTTTTAAATCAATATTTACTTTAATTTGCAAGGAAATAACACTGTTAAAAATAATAATTTATTATATAGTAATGACATAATTATATCATGTTTAAAATAAATAAGGGGAAAAGATAAATGTCTAAAATTTTTATTTCATGTGCACTTCCTTATGCAAATGGACCATGTCATTTAGGCCATATCCGTTCTACATATTTGCCGGCGGATATTTACGCAAGGTACAATAGGATGGCTGGTAATGATGTACTGATGGTTTGCGCTACAGATGAGCATGGAACTCCAATTGCAGTAAAGGCTGATAAGGAAAATAAAAAACCGATTGAAATTTCTAAACGATATCATGATATGATTGTCCGTGATGTGGAATCAATGAACATATCTCTGGATAACTTTACAAGAACAACTGATGAAAAACATTACATGATAGCTAAAGACTTCTTTAAGGATTTATACGATAAGGGATTCATTTACAGGGAAGATATCCAACAGTTATACTGTCCGAACTGTAATAAATTCTTGCCTGACAGGTATGTTGAAGGATTATGTCCGGTTTGCGGATCCGAAGCTAGAGGAGACCACTGTGAAAAATGTGGAAAAGCCCTTGATCCTACAGAACTTGACGAACCTCACTGCATTACATGCGGTACAACTCCAATAATTAAGGACACCTTCCAATATGCATTCAAACTGTCCGAATTTGAGGATGACCTTAAGGAATACATTTCTTCAAATGAAAACCTTCCGGCAAATGTTAAAAACTATGCATCCAACTGGCTTAAAGAAGGACTGAACGATTGGATTTTAACAAGAGATATGGATTGGGGTATCCCGGTACCTCTGGATGAGGCTAAAGGCAAAGTATTGTACGTTTGGATTGAAGCATTCCTTGGTTATATATCATCAGCTTCACAATGGTCAGAGCAATCCGGCAGGAAATGGGAGGAATATTGGAATGACTTTGCAGTTCATTTCATCGGAAAGGATATCATTTACCACCATTCAATATTCTGGCCGGGTTTACTGAAGGCATACGGCTGTAAATTGCCTGACATGATTTATGCCGGTGAATTCCTGTCTCTTGAAGGAGAAAAAATGTCTACAAGTAAAAATTGGGTCATCTGGATATCCGATTTTGTAAAGGACTATGACCCTGATTTGCTTAGATATTACTTGACAATCAATGCTCCTTTAAATAAGGATTCAGACTTCTCATGGGATGATTTCCAAAGAAGAAACAATGATGAACTGGCAGACGTAATCGGAAACTTCCTGCACAGAACATTCACTTTTACCCACAAGTTCTTTGACGGCAAAATACCGGAGTATAAAAATCCGTCCGCCGAAGACATTGAATTTGAAAATGCAATCAAAGCGCTGCCGGCTTCCGTTGGAGAGTTAATTTCCCAATTTGAATTCAGGGAAGGTTTGCTTGAAATATTCAAGGTGGCCAAAAAGGGAAACAAATATTTCAATGACGCAGAACCATGGAAAGCCGTTAAGGAAGATATGCAAAAAGCTGCAAACTGCCTATACTTATCCAATCAGTTAGCTAAAACATTGGCATTCACCCTTAAACCATATCTGCCAACCAAAGCTGATGCAATAGCTGAAATCATGAACTTGGAAAACATAAGTGAATGGAAGGATGCATCAGTCTTTTTAGAGGAAGGGCATGAAATAAATAAAGCTAAACCATTATTCAAAAAGATTGAAGATAAGGTAATTGAAGCGGAAAAAGCAAAATTACAGGAAAATTTAAAACAAAGTAGTGAGGATGAAAACATGAGTGATTTAATCAGTATAGATGATTTTGATGAAGTTGTAATTAAAATAGGTCAGGTAAAAGAAGCGGAAAAAATTGAAAAATCAGACAAGTTATTGAAATTGCAGGTTGATATCGGAGAAGAAAAACCAAGGCAAATCGTTGCGGGTCTTGCAAAATTCTACTCCCCTGAAGAATTGGTCGACAGAAAAGTATGTGTTGTAGCCAACCTTCAACCAGCTAAACTATTCGGAACACTGTCTGAAGGAATGATTTTGGCAACAGGAGAAAGCGGTGCATTGTTATCTCCTGATGAAAATGCCGAAATCGGCGAGAGAATTCAATAAAATTTGATTAATATGGAAGAATCTGTCCTGGTAAACAAGGCTGAAAAATACCTAAAAGAAATATCAAATGATTCAATCAGTTTGAATAATATTGATGATTTTGATAATTTCAAAAGTCTTTACTTTAAGCTAGATGACAGATTAAACCATTTACAGAACTTGAAAGATGATATGGATGCTCAGGGATACACAACTCCTTTTACATCCCTAAGCCGTTACGGAACCAAATCGGTGGCAGAAGTAACTCTCGATGAAGTTGGCGAAAACAGTCGTCACAATCAGATATTCAGAATGAAAGCCAACGCTAAAAAGAATATTCTGGACCGGGTCAAATCAGCCATCGACTCTCATAAAATTGCCCTTGGACACCTTAAGCAATTTGGATATGTAAAATGTAATTCTTGTTATAAGAAATATTCAATTGACGAATATAAAAAGAACAAAGCCCAATGCAGTTGCGGATGCAAATCATTCACCTTTAAAATAAATAAGGAAACAACCCATAGGATTGAAATAATACCTTTCCTACCTCTTTCCGGAAATTATATGGTATTGATGAGTCAGTTTTCCAATTATGGAAGGGAAGCTCTCAAAAAAGTATTGTCTATCTTAAAGCAGGAACGTAAAGGTGTCGTAAAAACCATTTCGCTTGTCATAAGATTCAAGGATGAAAATAATCGTCTTGTTCGCAAAAACATCACGATGGATTCGGAATATGTGAATAATTATGAAGAAGAAGTAAGGAAGAGATACGGGCCAAGAGTAAGAATTGAAGCCTTGAGGTTTCACAGAACCAAACCTGCTATTATTGATGATAAACATGCAAGAACCGCTTTGGCAATTGCATATGTAAGATACTGTGAGCAGATTATTTTAAACATTAAAGACGACATTTTAAAAAGGCGTTTATCTGATTTTAAAAGAATTAAAAATTATGATGAAACAATCCATGAATTTGAAAATCAGACACCTGATTTCATTGACAAATATGATGTGGATGCAATCGAAGCATGGAGAGAGTCAAAAATCAATGAAAAGCTCAGAAATTATAACTATCTTGACCGTTTTGGAAATATGATAAGGCCTCTTAAAAGGGATTTGAAAGTAAGAGACAATATATACAAGAATTCATTCGTCAATATTGCATCTGCCCTGATAATGTGGGATATTTTCAGATATTACCTAACAACATCAAACAACTCCAGAAAAATAGAAAGCGGACCATTTCCTTACATACGTGTTGAACTTGACAGGGAACAGCGTAAGGTTTTTCAAACCACCTATACAAAGGTAATTGATATCTTAAATGATTTTACAGACATCAAGATTATTCCGGTTTATGAAATGGATTTGCTTTTATATGAAAAGTTCAAATTTGAAAAGCAAATCAAAAATTCGAATATCAAATTCAACCACGTTGCACTGGGCGCCGGATTGATACATGAAAATTCGGATATTGAACTGGAGGACATAAGCAACGCATTCAATATCAACGAATCAAAAATTAAAAAAGAAATAAAAAATATCAATCACATTAAAAATCCTAAATCCGATAAATCCAAGAAATTCCTTGATTTGATTAAAAAATAGTGATAATATGGACGAAAATGTAACAACAATTCATATAACTGAAGTATTGTCATCCTCATTAATCATGGATTTGATGGATGAGTATCCCAACTTAAGTGAGATTACATGTTCTCCAAGCGTGTATGATAGAACTTCAAAAAAGTATATTGATGCGCTAAATCAGTTGGACATTGAAGTTAAAAAGAAATATAACTGGGGTGCCAAAAGCAGGACAAACGGTGAAGAGAAAATAGTTTTGGATTTGGCCAAAAAAGGATATACAGCACGTGAAATATCTGAAAAATTAAATATAAAACTTAATCGTGTTTATTATTTACTTAGAAAAAATAAGGATAACGTTAAATTTGATGATTATAAAAGAAAATATGATTACAGTGATGTTAAATCCCTAAAAGATGAGGGATTAACAGCCAAAGAAATATCAGAAAATTTGGATATTCCTCTTAGAACTGTCTATTATATTTTAAACAAGAAGTGATATTATGTTGATTCTTCCACAACTTCCATTGTATGTAATCGCAATAATCTGTGGGTTACTTTCTTTTTTCGTAACCAGATTATCAATGCCGAGAATTATTAGAAAACTGGAAAAGGCAGATATTGTTGGAAAGGATATCCATAAATCCTGGAAGCCGATTGTAGCTGAAATGGGTGGATTCGGTATTCTATTCGGATTTATTATCGGAATGTTTTCCGGAATATATATGCATGACCTTCTGGCATTTCAATTAGTTATTGTATTGGTGGTAATTCTGCTTGTTGGTATTATTGGTATAGTCGATGATCTGCTTGCATTATCATCAAAAGAGAAATTTTTCTTATTGTTCCTTGCGGGCCTTCCATTAATATGGGCAGCACCACCTAATGTGGGATTATTATATCTGATTACAATTCCTATTGCTCTTTCAATAGGGTCTAATTTGACAAACATGCTTGCTGGTTTAAACGGAATCGAATCCGGTTTGGGTGTTATTTCAATGGCTTCACTAACAATAGCATGCATAATTTTAGGAAAATATGACGTAACAATAATATCCATGAGCATGCTGGGAGCATTGATTGCATTTCTATACTTCAACAGATATCCTGCACAGATTTTCCCAGGAGATACTGGAACACTTATTATCGGAGCGGCAATCGTATCCATTGCATTCATCGGACGTGTAAAATTAATTGCATTTATCGTGCTGATGCCGAACATTATTGATGCCGCATTGAAGTTCTACTCTGCAGGTGTAATGAACCGTTCCCAACAAAAGCCAACACAATTAAACGATGAAGGAAAATTGGTAAGACCTGAAACAGGTTTTAAATCTTTGATTAGATTAATCCTAAGAAAACCGATTGCAGAAAAAGATGCAGTAAAAATAATATGGGTCATAGGCATAGTATTTGGCCTACTTGGTATAATTGTGGCATTGATGATGCCTGGAATGCTTGAAAACAAAACATTAATGAACTTTTTACAGATAAAAGAGATGTTTTATCATATCGGGTGATATAATGAAACCTTATGTAATATTAAGTGCAGCCATGACATTGGATGGTAAAATAGCAACTGAAACTGGAAGTTCAAATATATCTGGAAAAAAAGATCTTGAAAGGGTTCATGAGCTTAGAAAAGAATGTGATGCAATAATGGTTGGAATTGGAACTGTGCTTGCTGATGATCCAAGACTGACAGTTCATAAAATTGACGCTGATCCTGAAGACAATCCTATAAGGGTTGTTGTGGACAGCAAATGCAGAACTCCTATTGCGGCAAGAATCACCAACAAAGATGCAAAAACATTCATTGCAGGTGCAAATGAATATAAATATGATTTCTTGGTTTCTGATAGGTATGATGTTTTTTCAAAAAGAGGAGTCAAATTCTTCTGGAGCGGAGACAAAAGGGTTGATCTGGTTGCGCTGATGAATTACTTGCATGAGGAAGGAATCAGGAAACTAATGCTTGAAGGGGGAGCCACATTGAACTTTTCAATGA
This sequence comes from Methanobrevibacter sp., assembly GCF_030539555.1. GTDB lineage: Archaea > Methanobacteriota > Methanobacteria > Methanobacteriales > Methanobacteriaceae > Methanocatella. The sequence goes on from NZ_JAUNXX010000009.1 coordinate 41,001, forward strand.
TAAAAGCAGGACTTATTGATGAGATAAGGTTATGTGTTGCGCCGATGGTGGCCGGTGGAGCAAATGCAAAAACACTGTTTGATGGTGAAGGTTTTCCTCTGATGGATTTGGCCGTCAGATTGGAACTTGTTGATTCATATAGTTTGGATAAAGATTTGATTTTAACATATAAAGTGTTAAAATAATTCTTTTCTTTTTTTTACAAATCAAAACAATCCGCTAAATCCCATGTTTTTACATATGCAGTATCTGCATAAAGATCTTTCATCATGAATATACTTCATGCGGCCTTTGCAGTAATAGTCTCCATTAAAATAATAGATTTCATCATTTTTATCTTCGCTGAAGGGGTGAAGTGGTTTTTTTGCTATAAGTACCAAATATAGTGAAATGTTTTCGGTGAATCGTTTGGTTTGCTCATCATCAGGACAGTACCTGTCAAAATAAAATCCAATATCACTCCTGATACTTTTAATAATTTCATCTTTTATTTCAAAATCATCTAAAATGACTGTCTCATATATATCATCATATGTAGATGTGTTATATTTTGCAAGTTTTTTAGTAAGGGGGTCTTTGTATCTCTCATCACTTACTTTGTTTCTCAAATAATCGATGGGATAACTTTCCAGATTTTTTCGGATAATCCTTAAGAGTTCGGATGCTTTCATAAGATTCCTTTACTTTTTAAAAGTTCACGGGGATTGTCAACAATGGCCTTCATAGCTTCATCATGTGATAAACCTGCACCTAAAGCTATCTGATATGATTTTTCAAAGGTAATGATATTGTCCGGTGAGTGGGTATCCGTATTAACTAAAAGTTTGTTTCCAACTTCACGCGCTACATTTGCAACATGACCGTTTCCAAGGCAATGTCCCTTACGTGCTGAAATCTCAAGATAGATGTCATTTTCTTTTGCAAGTTCCGCTTCTTCAACGGTTATTAAACCAGGATGGCCTAAGATATCAATATGTTCGGATTCAACTGCTGCCCTATTGGTTCCGGGAGTTACAGGTTCATTCAATGTTTCCCCATGAACCACTATGATTTTTGCTCCCAGCTCTTTTGCTCGTGCAGCAATACTGTCAATTGACTCGCAAGGTGCATGTGTGACTTCAGCGCCCAGAACAACTGTGATGTCCCAATTGGCATTTATGTCATCAATGGCATCCTGAATTGCAGGAATTGTATCGACATTTGACCAATCAACATGGTCGGTAATGGCTATTGCTTCATGATTTAATTTTAAAGCTCTTCTTGCAAGTTCGGAAGGCAATAGTTCTCCATCGCTGAATAAGCTGTGCATATGTAAATCGATTCTTTTTGACAAAATATAACCTCTTTTAATTAAATATAATATTATATATACTACATTTAATATAAATTTATATAACTTAAATATTTAAGAGGTTAATAAAATGAAGGCTAAGGCTTTTAAAATAACAGATGGCGTGTACTGGGTAGGAGTTATCCACTGGAACAGCAGAACTTTTCATGGATACGGAATTCCTGGAACCACATACAATGCTTATTTAGTATTTGGTGAAGAAAAAACAGTATTGATTGACAATGCTTATGTTGGACTGCAAGACCAGTTGGATGCAAGAATTGCCGATGCATTCGAACAGGAAGGAAAAGAAATTAAGATTGATGTATTTGTCCAAAACCACTCTGAAATGGATCATTCCACCTATTTGAGAGACACAATCAATAAATATAATCCTGAAGCTGAGATATATGCGTCCGCTAACTGTATCAAATTCCTGGAAGCTCAATATCACAACTTTTCAGATTTGGAAATCAATGCTGTTCAGACCGGCGATGAAATTGACATTGGCGGAAGAACTTTGGCATTTGTTTCAGCTCCGATGCTGCACTGGCCCGACAGCATGTTCACTTTCTTGAAAGAGGAAGGTATTCTATTCTCAAACGATGCATTCGGTCAGCATGTATGTCATTCCAAAAGATTCGATAAGGATTACTCACTAGATTACTTGCTTAGGGAAGCACAGAAGTATTATGCTAACCTAGTAACATTAGGTTCTCCAATGCTTAGAATGAAATTGCAGGAATTAACAGACAATGGTCTAATCAATGAAATCAAAATGATTGCACCATGTCACGGTCAAATCTGGACAAATCCTGGACCTATCGTTGAAAAATATACTGAATGGGGATCAGGAGTCTGCAAAGATAAAATTACAGTAATATATGACACAATGCACCACTCAACTGAAAAATTAGCCTATCAGATTGCTGAAGGTATTATGAGTGAAGGTGTGGAAGTTGAAATGTACTTTATGCAGGAAGACGGGCCTGATGATGTAATTACTGACATTTTGGACTCTAAAGCTATTGCCCTTGGTGCCCCTACAATGATGAACAAGCCGTTCCCAAGAATAGGTAACATGATGTACTGGCTGGATTGTGTTAACTTTAAAGGAACAGGCAGTGAAAAAAACGCTTTAATATTCTCATCTAAAGGATGGGGTGGAGGAGCTATTAAAAAACTCCAGGATGAATTGGAAACTGCTGGGTTCACTGTAACTGACACTTTGGACGTATTGTTTGTACCTGATGAGGATGTTCTTGCTGAAGCATTTGAAAAAGGTGCAGAACTCGCTAGATCTATAAAAGAATAGATTTAGCCATTTTTATTATTTTTTTAAATTTTCAATTGTTGCAATAAACAACATTTAAATAATAGTTTTAAGATAATATTATGCAGGAGGTTAGTTGTCATGTCTGATTTGGTTATTTATTTTTCAAGAAGTGGTGAAAACTACTTTGGAGGAGTGCTTAAAAACATTGAAAAGGGAAACACTGAAGTGATAGCCGAGTATATTCAGGAATTCACAGGCGCTGATTTATTTAAAGTTGAACCTGCGATTGAATATCCTCTGGATTACATGGAGTGTATAGATGTTGCTAAAAAAGAGCAGCAAAATGACGCAAGACCTGAAATCAAAGAAACATTGGAAGATATCTCAGCCTATGATACAATCTATATTGGTTTTCCAAACTGGTGGGGAACACTGCCAATGCCGATGTTCACACAACTTGAAAGCTTGGATTTCACAGGTAAAGTCGTAAAGGCTTTTGTAACCCATGAAGGGTCTGGCTTTGGAAGCAGTAAAAAAGATATCGCAAAACTCTGCTTGGGAGCTGAAATTAAAAATGGTCTTTCCATTCCCGGCGCTGACGTATACGATGTAAAGGATACGGTTAAAGCATGGGTTGATGAATGATACTTATTAATTTTTAATCTTAAAAATGTGAGAATGCCCCAACTTCTTAAGTTGGGGATGAATCGCAAGTTTGGGTGTAATACTGCAAATATGTATTTTTAACTGGATTAAGTTATATCTTTTTTAACATTCGGCAGAAAAATTGTTGATAAATGAAAAATAATTTAAATATTTTTATATATTTTTATTTTTTAAAAATATCAAATTTTGAATATATTTTAATATATTACTGAATATTAAATTTATGATGATTTTATTAAACATTTTTCAAATAAATATTAAATTATTAATTATATTTTACTAATTCATAACTTTTTTTAGCTTTTTTAATTAAATTATCTCTGTCATGATTTAGAAATATTTATATCTTATGTATTAAAAAGATGTAACTACGGAATATGAATTCATGTTAAGAAAATATTCCTGAAAATTTAAATAATATAATATTATGTTTATTGAGTTAGAACAAATCTTATATTAAAATACTTAAATCAAATTTCGTTAAATTCAATTTTAACTAATATGATTGGTATTTTTTGGCTTAGTGTTTTAATTGATGAGTATAATTAATTCCATTAGTTATATTTCGTTTTTAAAAGCATAATAATAGTTAGGTTATATTATTTGTATAGGTTTTAATTAACTGAAATAAATTTAAAAATATATTATTAAATTTAGTGATTTGATTTAGTTTATGTATATTGATTTGGTCTCTCGATTTGAGGGAAATAATGAAATGTAATAAACTGAAGATTTTATTGGTATTTTTAATACTAATAATGTCTATTGGGATGGTTTCAGCAACTGAAAGTGTTTCAACAGACGCAGATGTAAATAATGGGAATGAACAATTAACTATAGATCAAGTAAATGATGTTGACATTGTAAGCGATAGTAGTTCTACTGCTACATTCGTTGATTTGAAAAATGATATTGATAATGCTCAAGACGGTATTGTAACTTTAACTAAAGACTATAAATATGATTATAGTGATGGAAGTTCATTGAGAAATGGTATTTCTGTTTCAAGACTAACAATTAATGGAAATAACCATACTATCGATGGAAGCGGAATTGCTAGAATCTTCACAATATATGGTGGACAGGTAACTTTAAATGATATAAACTTTGTAAACGGACATTCTACCTCCGAGTCCAATGGGGGAGCTATCCTTATAACTTCAGGTAACTTGACAGTCAATCGTTGTACATTTGAGAAAAATACTGCTTACAATCATGGTGGAGGTATTGGAGTATCACTTATCACAGGTTCCAGTGTAGTGAAAGTCTATGACTCTACATTTGACAAAAATACGGCAGAATTTAATGGTGGATCTATATATGCAAGGAACTTAATTGTTGACAATTCAATCTTTGATTCCAATCGGGTTCTGGCAAGATATTCTAAAAATCACTTGCAGCTTGAAGAAAAGGGATTGGGCGGAGCAATATTTGCCGCATATTCAACAATAAGCAATTCGGAATTTAAGAATAATAGAGTATTCAACCCTGGCGAATATCAAATTGACGAGGGTGGAGGAGCAATCGCATCCACAAACCAGCTGACGGTTAGAAATTCAATATTTGAAAACAATATCGGATTTAAGGGTGGGGCAATATTTGCTATATCTCAATATGACAGTGCTTTAGTTCCTTCAAACTTTGTGAAAGTATATGACTCAAAATTCATTGCTAACACCGCATACAGTGCGGGGGCGATTTGTTCAAACTTCAACGTTACGGTAGACAATTCCGTATTCGATAAGAACAATGCTTCCGGATACGGTGGTGGAGCTATCAATACGGGATTTAAAAGTAATAATAACTATTTCACAAATTCCAACTTCACAAACAATGAAGCTCTGAATTACGGTGGTGCTTTATCTACAAGTAACTCACATATTGACAATTGTATATTTGACAGTAATAAGGCAAGACACGGTGGAGCAATATTTTCATTAAGTTTCGATGTATCAAATTCCAAATTCATCAATAATGTAGCGACTGAAGGTAAAAACATTATAGTTATCGATGGTTATACAAAAGATTCAAAAACTAAAATATCAGATAGCGATGTCGTAGTTTATAATCAGAACAAGGTTTCCGATTTCATCAAGGACATTCTTGATGGCAATTCTCGTGATACTCACTACATTCCAACTGGGGAGTATGCGGGCTATCAGATTTATTGTGTAGAAGAACATTTATTCCGTCCTGAAAATACCGAGGGAGTAATTATCGGAGATTTGTCATATATTGTTAATTCAATCGATAGATCATCAGTAGAAGATTACTTGAGGGTAATGTTCTACTTACTGGATGCATATCCTGAGAATTATACTGAGTATACAGAAAGGGATATTCAAACTGTTACTTGGATATTCACTGATGGGGATTATCTTAACTCAAGAGACAAACTCGTCAGAAATGTTTTAAATTGGTATAATAATCATTATGCTGAAATGAACATGACCAACAGCTCATATACCCTGCCGGATGGT
>NZ_JAUNXX010000009.1:46762-47535 GCF_030539555.1 Methanobrevibacter sp.
TATGACATGAAATTGTTCCTGACTCCTGCTGATAGGCAGAATATGGTTTTGTTTAAAAGCAAACCATTTGAGGAAACATATAATGAAACTGTTAGAAAGGAAACTTTAAACACAACAGTTCTTGTTGGGGAAAATGTTCAGTTCAAAATAACTGTAACAAACAATGGAAACATGATTCTAGATCAGGTATTTGTTAAAGATATCCAATTTAGCGAAGGTTTAGTATTCACTAACTGGTATAATGATACAGGTAATTGGAAGTATGACGGTTCTGGAAAATGGGTATTGGACAGAACCTTAAGAGTAATGCAGAGTGCAAGTTTGATAGTTGAATTCAAGACTAAAGAACTGGGCGTTTTGGAAAATAACGTTACTTCCGGTTATATGAATTACACATTATCCAATTCAACAAATACTACAACCACATATCCTAATCCTGAAATGTCTGTGAGGAAAATTTCTAACAATAAAGTAGTTAGAAAAGGTAAAACAGTAAGTTTCACAATTGTAGTTGAAAACACCGGTAAATATGATATTACTGGTTTATATATAATTGACAGGGACTATACTGATGGTTTAAAGTATGACTATTATGTTGATCCTACCAATACATGGCAATATGCCGGAAATGGAAAGTGGGAATATAATGGTGTCTTAAAAGTAGGTAAAAAATGTAAAATTATACTTTACTTTATAGCTGTCAAAACTGGTTTGCAAAACAATACTGTAATTGCAGGGAATAATCAAACTAACAGGACTGTAAACAGTACTAA
>NZ_JAUNXX010000134.1 GCF_030539555.1 Methanobrevibacter sp.
TATAAATATCAGTTTATCTGCCCTTCATTCTCCCAATCCGTTATATATCAGCGAGTTTCAATACAATTTTTAATAGCTAACCCTTGCCGTTAATGTTAAGCGGTTAATTATGGGAATTCACTTTCCATTTCATGATACGTGCCGCTGACAATAGCTACAATAGTGGTTATCGCATCAGCAACTTTTAATGGGGCAATATCGACATTAGATAACAGGCACTGTTTAATGTTATGCAACATATTTAAATACATTTAAAACAAATACTTGTATAGGCAAGTATTATTTGAGGATGTGAAAATGGAACTGACAGAAATTTTACCGATAATCTACAGAATAAGACTTTTAAGCAAAATGAACACAACATACATTGATGCCCAGTTGAAGGATTATGACGTATTTTATGGAGATTTTCAGTTTTTATATTTGATTTATGCAAATGAAAACCTCACACAAAGGGAAATTTCAAAAAAACTTAATTTTCACGAATCAAGTGTTACACGAGGTATCAAAAGGCTTGAGAAAAAAGAATTCATCAAGCGCATAAAAAGCAATGAAGATAAACGCAGATATGTCCTTTCAATAACTCCAAAAGGACTTGAAATGCTCAAACTTAATTTTTCAAAACAAAAAGAGTTTGAAAGCAATATTAAAAAGTTATTCGCCGATGAAGAGCTTGAAAACCTTGAAGAATACTTGGAAAGAATAATCAAAAACTTAAACTGAAAAATGATATAATGACTTCAACGGAATCTGAAAGAATCTTTACAAAATCATTTGTGCTGCTTTTTGCATCATCACTTTTTGTCAGCATGGTAATGTATGCGCTTGTCTCATCAATGACATCCTACGCGCTGACAATAGGTGCAACAGTAACAGTTGCCGGACTGATTTCAGGAATCAACATGTTCGGAGGGCTGTTTTCAAGATTTTACTCAGGAAATGGGCTTGAAAGACACAGATGGAGAAATTTTGCCCTGTTTTTTATGGTAATTGACCTGATAGCTTCCGCATCATATCTTTTAACAGACAACCTGATTTTGCTGGTTATTTTCAGATTCATCCAGGGATTTGCAGCAGCCGCATCTTCAAATGCCCTTTTAACTATCGTCACTGCAATCATTCCCAAAAAACATTATTCCGAAGCATTCGGATATTTCATGCTTTCAACAACCCTGGCTGTCGGGCTAGGACCATTTCTTGAAAATGCAATATTCAATCATTTCAATTATTCCGGATGTTTTATTGCAGTCTGCATTTCTTCAGTCATCGGAATAATACTCTTTCTTTTAGTTGACTCTTCAGAATATGAAATAGAAAAACCAGCAAACACAAACAATGATGAATACACTGGCATTGAAAGATTCATCGAACTCAGCGCAATTCCGATTTCAGTTTTCATATCATTTTTAGGCCTTGGCTACATTGCTCTTTTATCATTCCATAAACTTTATGCGGTTGAAGTGAACCTTACCGGAGCGTTTTCATGGTTTTTTGTAATATATTCGATAGTTCTGCTGATGTTAAGACCTATTGCCGGAAAAATTCAGGATAAAGGCGGAGACAAGATTGTATGTTATATCGGAATAATAGCTCAGACAATCGGACTGTTTTTGATAGTGTTCGCCCCTTCCAACATTACTGTTATAATATGTGCAGTATGTACCGCACTGGGCTTTGGAACATTGTCCTCTGCAGGCACATCAATAATTACAAGAAGCATACCTCCGAATCGCCGCTCGTACGGTCTTGCAACATTTTTTGTATTCTGTAATACCACAACGGGATTCGGACCGGCACTGATAGGTTCATTTGTAACTGAAAGCACAGGTTTCACATTGATCTTTCTCATAGCCGCAATTGTTTCACTATTGGCTCTGCCGCTATGTGTTTATGCATTAAGACATGTGGGCAAAGCTTCAGATTCCTAAAAATCATATATAAATTTTTTCATCAAAACATTAATCATCAACCTTAATCTTCAACCAACACTATTTTTTTATTTTTAATTAAAACTCTTTAAATCAAAAAATAATTAATTTAAGGCATTTAAAAAAATTATTCATCAACCAAAAAAACATGTTAATCATCAACTATATTCAATAACTTCATGATTCATTTTTCACAATCAAATCACTAGGCAGACAAATTACTATTT
>NZ_JAUNXX010000041.1 GCF_030539555.1 Methanobrevibacter sp.
TTTCCACCAGGAGCTCTTACTTTAATATGTAATCCTACAAATCCTTTTTCTTTAGCATCATCAGCTATTCTAGTTGCTGCAGCCATAGCTGCGAAAGGTGAAGCTTGCTGTCTGTCTGCACGAACAACTTTTCCACCGGACCATTGAGAGATAGTCTCAGCACCAGTAATATCTGTTACAGTAATAATAGTGTTATTGAATGATGAGTAAATATTAGCTATACCCCATTTTTCATCTTTTGCCATAGTTACACCCTTTATTCTTCTGTATTAGCTTTGTTATCCTTATTTTTGTTGTATTCTTCAATTTGTTTTGCTACAGGTGAAGAACGATAGAAACCAATTTCATCTTCTTGACCTCTTAAAACTACATAACTTGGTGAATTGATTTTTTTACCATTCAAGGTTATGTGGCCATGTACAACAAACATTCTTGCTTCTTTAGGAGTACGAGCTAAACCTTTTTTGTATACAATAGTTTGTAATCTTCTTCTTAAGATATCTTCAACATTTAAATCTAAGATATCTTCAAGTGCAGCATCTTCAGGCAAAACACCGGTTCTAGCTAAGTGTCCTAATAATTCTAATTTTTCCTCTTGCATCTGATCAGCAGAAAAACCTAGTAAGTATCTTGCTTCCCTACTGTATCTTCTAACTAAAGTATCAGCTTTCCAAATTTCTTTTTTATTTTTCAAACCGTATTTAGTCATTAATTTGTTTTCATTTTTGATTCTTTCCGCATTCCAAGGATGTGGTGGTGTATTATACTTTTTCCTTGATTTTCTAGGTTGTCCCATTAAAACATCTCCTTATAAAATTGAATTTAAAATATTTATTTATAAAAAAAGTTCCATGCCTATCCGCGTGAACGTTTTACACCAACTGAAGAACTTTTTCTGAAAGTAGACTTGGTTCTTTGACCTCTAACAGGTAAACCAACTTCATGTCTTCTACCTTTGTAACTTCTGGTCTTCTTCATTCTGTTCAAATCATCTCTTAAAGTCATGTCAAGATCAGATTCGATTAAGTGAATGTCTTCACCAGTTTCATAGTCTTCCCTTCTGTTTAACATCCAAGATGGAATGTCAAATTTTTTAGGATTTTCTAAAATTTCTTCAATTCTTAAAACATCTTCGTCAGCAATGTATCCAATTTTAGCGTCTAAATCTAAGTCTAAAGTACGACACAAAGTTTTAGATAAAGATATTCCAACACCTTTAATTTCGGTTAAAGCTTGTTCAATGGTTTTATTACCATTTACATCCTTTCTTGAAATACGCACTAAGTGCTTGAAATCGTCTTCCATTAAATAACCTCCATTTATAGAGCGAACCTACGAGACGTAAAATATAGATTCGAATGTTTTGAGCTTCTCAAAACACAGTTCTTTCAACAATATAAAACTTAGTTTAAATAAACTAAGAGTGCAAAAATATCAGTTTAACAAGTATTTTTTTAATAAAACAAAAAAACTAAGTTAAAAACTAATAAACGCCGAGACTGGGATTTGAACCCAGGAGGGCGGAATGCCCACGAGATTTCCAGTCTCGCGCCTTACCAGGCTAGACTATCTCGGCATAAAATAGTTAGCAAATACTTGCACATCATATTATCTAGAATAACATGATAAGATAATATATTTACCTTAACATATATAAAGGTATTGTTTAAATTAATAATTTTAAAAAAATCGCCATAATGTTAATAAAAATAAATTTTTGAACTTACAGATTAAATAACAAAATATATTTTAGCAACATACTATACTTATAATTAGGTGATATTATGAGTATTTTAGTTATTATAGTTATTGCAATACTTTTAATATTTGTCGTAGTAACTTTTATTCACATGTACAACAATCTTGTAGGACTTAGAAACCGTGTGAAAAACAGTTATTCACAAATTGATGTCCAACTTAAAAGAAGAAATGATTTAATACCAAATCTTGTAGAAACAGTTAAAGGCTATGCAAGCCACGAAAAAGGAGTTCTCGAAGAAGTTACAAAAGCTAGAACCGGCGTGATGAATGCTTCAAGTATCGAAGAAACAAGCGCTGCAGATAACCAGTTAACAGGTGCTTTAAAAACATTGTTTGCAGTTGCTGAAAATTACCCTGATTTAAAAGCAAACAGCAATTTCCAACAATTGCAAAGTGAATTAAGTGAAACTGAAGATAAAATTTCATATGCAAGACAATTCTACAACGATGTTGTTTTGAAATACAATAATGCTTGCCAACAATTCCCAAGCAGCATGCTTGCAAAAATGTTTGGATTTAAAGAAGAAACATTCTTTGAAGCACCTTCCGAAGAAAGAGAAGTTCCAAAAGTTGAATTTTAAGTGGAGTGAAATTATATGAATGTTAAAAAAACATTGTGTATAATTTTACTATTTTTACTATTATTTTCTACAATGTCAATGGCAGCGGCAGATGATGACCGAAGCTACAGCATTCCCAATGCATTCGTTGATTTGACTGTTAGAAATAATGGTTTACTACATGTAGAAGAACAGTACGATTATTCATTCGAAGGAAAATTCAATGGCGTGTATAGAGATATCCCCCTAAAATCCGGAGAAAGCATTGATAATATTAAAGTTTCAGCCGAAGGGGCATATCCAGTGCTTAAAGAAAGCGACGACAATGGATATAAACATTTGAAAATCTATTTATATTCCGATGCAGCCCATACGAAAAGTATAAGGGATTGTGATGTGTCAATTTACATCAGTTATGATATGAAGAATGTCGTGACTCTTTTTAATGATGTAAGCGGTCTTCAATATAAACTTTGGGGAGATGAATGGGACGTTGGCATTGGAAGCTTACAAGCCACCGTACACCTTCCAGGAGATAAAAATAATACTTATTACTTAAATCCTGAAGAATACACTACCTCAAGCAATTTAAAAGGAGATACAATAACAGCACAAACAACATCAATTCCAAAAGGAGAATTATATGAACTTCTTGTTTTGATGCCATTAGATGATTTTAATGATGCCACATATGCAAAACATGTAAATGAAAATGGCAGAGAGCAGATAATTAAAAACCTAAACGACAGCATCAATGGAAGAAATTTCTGGAATACAGCATATCTAGTTTTAGGATTGCTGTCCATCTTAAGCCCGATAGGTACATTATTCACCTATTTAGTCTATGGTAGAGAACCTAAAGTAGATTATGATGGAATTTATGAACGGGACCTTCCGACAGATGACTCTCCCGAAGTAGTCAATGCACTTGTTGAGAATAAAAAGAACATTGGAAAACCGAATATGAAAGGTTTTGAGGCTTCAATAATGAACCTCATTGACAGAAAAGTTATCAAACTATATGCTGAAGAAAATGTCGACAGTGACACCAAAGACTTGCTTTTAACATTTAATCATGAAAAAGAAAGTGAATTAACTTCAAGTGAGAAAATTGTATTCAATACATTGAATCACTTTTCAAATGACAATGTTTTGAATTTATCCAGGTTAAATGGGAAATTATCTTCAGAAACAAATGCAAAATGGTTTGTAGGTCAAGTTAACAAGTGGGAAGACACCGTTGAAAATAATATCAAACTTGACAAATTCTTTGACGATACTGGCTCTACATTAATTGGCATTATTGGATTGGGAGGCATTGTTATTGGAATAATCCTATCAATTTTAGGATTCCTGACAAACCTTTCAAATGGATTCTATGCACTTATTGCAGGAATATTTCTAGTTGTATTTTCAATAGCATTGTTATGTATAGATGAAGATATTTTCGGAAGATGGACTGAAAATGGTAGAGTCTTCTACCTCAAATGGGAAAATTTTAAGAAGTTCTTAAAAGACAACAGTTTAATGAAAGAACACCCTCCGGAATCAATAGTCATTTGGAAAAAGTACTTGATTTATGGTGCTGCTCTTGGAGTAGCTGATGAAGTTTACAAATCCATGAAACTGCAGGTACCGAACATATCAGATTATGACGATGATATTTTCATGTATCATTATTATGGCGGATACGGTATGATGTATAGTGCTTTTAGAACCGGAGAATCTGCAGCAAACCCATCCTCAGACTCAGGAGGATTCGGTGGCTTCGGAGGAGGATCTGGAGGAGGTGGAGGTGGAGCTTTCTAGTTCCATTTCCATTTAATTTTTTAAAAAAAAAGACAACTACTTTTTAACAGTGATTTTAACTGTTTTACTAATATGGTTATAATATGCATTACCTGCATATTTAATTAATGCACTGAATATTCCTTTTTTGGTTAATTTTGTAAGTTTGAATGTTGCTTTACCCGCAGAATTAGTTTTAGCAGTATAGGTTACCCCCTTTACCTTAAGTGTAATCTTAGCTGATTTCAATACAACATTTTTATTGTTCTTTAAAACAACAGAATATAATTTGCTTTTAACGCTAACCTTAAATGTTGCTTTAGCTGCAGTCAATTTTGGATTTACTTTTTTAACTGTAATTTTTGCGGTTGCAGATGTTGAGACATAGTTATTGTCTCCGGCATAACTGATAGTTGTAACATATGTTTTTGGGGCCAAACCGCTAGTGGATAATATTACCTGACCGTTATCATCTGTCATGTATGATTTTGTGACACCATTAAGATTAATGGAGACTTTTGCATATGTAATTACATTTCCTTTAGAATCATGTAAATTAACAAGCAGACATTTGCCTGCATTATAATTAGTTACAACATTTACGACATAGATAAATGATGATTTTTTAATTGTAATTGTTGATTTAACGGAAGTAATTTCATAAGACTTATCATCAACACTTATAACGACCTGATATTTACCTGCATCAAAATTAACAAACCAGTTATATCCAGTCTGACTAGTGTATGTTCCAACCAATTTATTTTTACTGTTATATACTTTAATTGTTACATTTTCGCCAACCACTGGATAACTGGAAGAATCAGCCAATTTGATGCTAAAGTCACCACCAAAGCCTTCAACGCCTGTAAAATCAGACACATATAATTTATATGCAGGCAAATTTCCGCTGAAATTAGAATTACCAGCATAAGAATCGTATTTTGCACCACCTGAGATTTTAGCGATGTTTTCTATAAAAACAGATTCTGAAGCAGAGCTTCCAGAAGAAATTGCACCACCAAATTTTGCAGTATTCGCTTTAAAGTAACATCTTATAGCTGAAGTGGCATATATTGCTCCGCCATAGTCATCAGCAGAATTGCTGATGAAAGTGCATGCCAATGCAGAACCTTCGGCAGAACCACCAGCCATTGCCCCTCCGTTAATAGCGTAATTATATCTAAATTGAGAAGATTGTGCAGAACCATCACAGATAGCACCTCCCTCTTTAGCTGCGTTATATGTGAAATTGCAACTTAATGCATGTGAATTGAATAATGCTCCTCCTTTTTCAGCAGAGTTATTTATGAATTTGCAGTTATTGGCTGAATTCAAACACATCGCACCGCCTTCTTTAGCATAGTTTTCACGGAATTCACATCTTAAAGCATATACTCCAAGTAATGCGCCGCCCTGATTTACTGCAGTGTTGGCTTTAAAAATACAATCCTGAGCAGAGTTGCCCCCTGCCATAGCACCTCCACCATCAGTTGCTAAATTACCTATGAAAACACAGTTTTTAGCAAGGCAACCAAAAATGGCACCTCCGTTTTCAGCAGTATTATACATGAATGTGCAACTTTCAGCAGAAGATCCTTCACCGCCCAATGCTCCAGATTGATAAGCCCTATTGCTAATAAAAGTACAGTTTAAAGCATAACCAAAACCAAACGCCCCTGAATGGTCTGTTGCTGAGTTTCCAATGAAAGTACTGTGACCTACAGAACTTCCATACATTGCCCCACATGATGAAGAAGCGGAATTGTTAATAAAAGTCGAATAGGTAACATAAGTATTGTAAGTGGCTCCTCCTTCCATTGCGGAGTTACCCACAAATGTGCAGCCATCCACATTACCGGCACACATAGCACCACCAAATTTAGCTGCAGAGTTATCTTTGAAAATACATTTGTTAGCAACTCCACGATACATGGCTCCACCAGAAATGGTTGCATGGTTATGGGTGAAATTACAACTCCAAGCAGCAGTATTAATATTTCCATAAATAGCCGCCCCATTATCAGCTTTTGCATTGATAAAATTGATGTTGCTGAAACTTAAATAAGAGGATACGGAATCGGACACAATAAATATTCTGGCCAGATTATTTCCATCAATTGTATGTCCATTACCGTAAACATTGACTGCCCTGTTTATTTTAATTCCATCAGCAAATGAAGAATCGGAATCTTTGGAATAAATGTAATCCGAATCAAGATAAATGTTAGTGTAACTATTACTATTGATTAAATCATTTAACTCTGTGAAAGTCTTTGAACCAGCAGATATGTTCTGATTATCAGAAATAGTTAAAATTTCACTGGTTGAATCCGATGAAAAATCAGCATTGTCCGCAGTCAAATTATCAACAGCGCTAACAGTCGAGAGAGTAAACATGGATACAAGAATGAAAATTAATATTATCTTTTTGTTTAGCATAATCTCGACTCCTTGAATTACAATGATATTTTTTTTGTTGAATATAGTATATATTAATTGCGAAATCAAAGATTAATCCTATTAACAAATAGATAATAAAGCATGTCAAAAGTTTCAATGCAATCATTAAAAAAAATTAGATTATCCCCATTGGTTAAATCATTTAAACTGGAAAAAAACTATTAATATATCCTATTTTTAAATCTATAAATCCCATAAGCCAATATTGCTAAAATAATCACTATCAAAAGAATACTCATATCGCCATGAGAATTGATTATCTTTATAATTGAAGATTTACTTTTTGAATCATATGGGAAATTGTTATCCCCACCCCAATCAGGCATTGGCATATCTGTTTTTTCAGCATTAAAATCAGCCCCCAATTTAGAATTATTGGAATCGGCATTTCCACCGGCAGACTTCACAGTTTTAAAATCAGACACTGATTTAGCATCATTGAAATCCCTACCCCCATCCGCAGACTTTACAATTTTAAAATCATTTTCGGATTTAGCATTATTGAAATTCTGAGAAGCATTAACTGTTTTTTCCAGTTTTATTCCCACTTTCTGACGTTGTATTCTCCAGAATATTCTGAGGAAGTTTTTCAATCCATGTTTTTGGTGTAGGATCGGCAAATCTATCTACAAAAAATTCTTCAAACCATTTAGTTGTGTTCGGATTAATATCTCCCCAGTAATTATTTTCATAGTCGCTTTTAGTGTATCTGAGTAAGAAATAATATACGATTGAGCCTTTCGAAGCATTATTTCCTGTAATGATATTATTATTGCATATGACAATCGGTTCTATAGAAAAAAATTCTTGAAAGACATAAAAAGCCCCGTCATGTTCAGCACTATTATTTGTTATCTGTGATGAGGTAATTGTAAGAGGGCCTGCCGTGAAAATTCCGCCACCACGAATTCCCGCTGTATTATTTAAAAATATGGAATTTTTAACAGTTAAATTTCCAAGCCAATTATAAAGAGCCCCACCCCATTCTTTTGCAGTATTATTAATGAATATTGAATCAGTAATATCCAATATTGAATCCATATTCTATCTTATAACACCACCATCATAATCAGCATAATTATTTTCAAATCGTGATGAAGATACTGTGAATATGCCATTTACAAAAGAAAGGGCTCCTACAAAATCGCCTGCATAATTACTGAGAAACTCGGAATTCCTAATGTCTCAGTCAACATAGTATGTGCCAATAGCCCCGCCACTAAAACCGGCATAATTATTTATAAAACTACAATTATCAACTTCCAAATACCCATAAAAGAATTCTCTTGGATTTGGATTATATTTTGAGGATATCTCAAGAGCACCACCATCTATAAGAGCAGTGTTATTTTCAAAAATACAATTTGATATATGAACTGACTTTGCAATCTCTGTATAAACAGCACCACCATAAGTTTCGCTTTTCCCATTGATGAAGGTAATATTATTCAATTTAACAGTTACTTTTTTATCAATAATGACAATTGAATCGCTTTGCCCGCCATCAATAACAATACCTTTTGCTTCACCGAGACCCTGCAAGGTAATGCTTTTATTAATCTTAATCGATGATTCATGATATGATCCCGGATTCAAATAGACAATATCCCCATCATTAGCTATATCGATTGAATCCTGAATAAGTGTACCATTATCGATTGTAATATTGTTTTGTGCAGAAATCGGAGCAATAAATAAAATTAAAATTACTGCAGCAATAATCATAAATCTCTTAATCATAATCCTCAATAACATTTATATTCATATCGCATATAAAATATTTATGCATTAATAATAAGAAATCTTTCGAGTTTAAAAAAAAAAGGAATTTAATACTTTAATAACATTTGGAAATATTCTAATATTTCATCTAAACAGAATTTTTACTTCCAGAACCTTGGATAGATTCAGTGCGAAACCTCCAAACACCATCATGATAAACAACAACTAAATGAATAATTTTTTAAAAAGACTTGTTCACAAATCAAAAATCCAATAGAAAAGAGATATTTACATCTTATTTATTAAAAACATTATCTTTAAATAAGATATCAACACATAATTATAACTTGTAAGATTTTAAAGATAAAAGTATTCCCATTTAGTCTTGTCGTGATGAGCGGCGAATTAGGTGCTTTATGGGTTCTTTAATCTTCACAAATTATTTTTACCGACTTATTTTCAATAATTTTTATAAATTCACTGTTTTTATTTTCAAAAGCTTGATATGTTGACCAGGAAATTAAATCGGCAACTTGCAACCCTTTATAGTTAGCTGAATTAACATGATTTATTTCAACAGGATAATTTTTCACATTATCCAATTTACGGACAAATAACTCATTGAAATCGAATATTTGATTTTTATTCTTTGCTTTATCAATGAATATAATAGTTTTCTGATCAATATGAATGATTTTCGCCAGTTGTGATGCTAAAATATCATATAACTTGTTGACATTATACTCCTGACCGGTTTTATACATGTTTTGTTTGTCAAATACAATGACGAAAACATGATAATCAATATTATTTAACCTTTTTAAAATATCCATTATAACATTATCAGGAGTATGAGTACCTTTAATCTCAGTCATCTTTCTGATTTCTTTATACTTTCTGTAAGTGTTTTTAATCAAATTATCAAGTTTCTTAGGATTATCAACCATGATTCCAGCAAAAACAAAATATTTTGAACTAGAATACTTATTTCCCAAATCGCCACTTTCATCAATGTAGACATACTTCATTGCATATACTATATACACAACATCATTTAAAAAGCTTTTTAAAAACACTTTATTCAAAATTAAAATAAAATTGACCTTATTTTGTAAAATTGACCCCATCTAAAACTGAAACATTTATATGCTTGAATAACAACTAGGAAAATATTATGTTGAACCCACTACCAACTTTTAAAAAATTTTCAAAAAACCTAAATCAAAGATTGGAGAGAACCGGCAAACATTTTAAGGATTTACTTCCAGAACCTTGGATAAGTATCTGGTTTCATGAATACTTTAGAAACATTTACGGCAAAACCTGAATCTGCTTCTAAAATCTCATTTGAAGTCAATAATGAATGACCTGCACCAACCAGTTCTCCTTTAAGAGTTTCAATTGCTACAATATCATTTTTCTGAATGTTATCTGCCAAAGAAGCAATTCCTCCACATGCCAAATCTGCACCATGACAAACAGCATCAACTGCAGAATCTTTTATGACAATTTTAGGCAAGTAATCGGCAGCCCTTTCCATAGGCATTATTGCATCTCGTAAAAATGACTCGTCACCGTCTTCAATCCAGAAATGATATGCGTCAGTCACATCCTGCAAGGTAACAAGATTGTTTTTTTCTCTGAATGAACCTACCTGTGTTCTTCTAAGCTCTGCCATATGGGCTCCAACACCTAAAGCCTCACCAATATTGTGGCAGTAAGTTCTCACATAGGTTCCCGCTTCACAGCCTATTCTGAAAAGAACATCCCTACCTTCAATCTCATAAATGGTTGAATAATAAATGTTACGGGTTCTCATTTCACGTTTAACTGCAGATTTTACCGGTGGAAGCTGAAATATCTTTCCAGTGAATTCTGCAAATACTTCACGAATTCTATCTTCCGGAACATCCTGATGGAATGTTAAAAGACAAACATACTCTTTTGGAGCTGTTAAAAGCAGTTGTATTGCACGGGTTGCATCATTAAGTCCGACCGGTAATATTCCGGTTACTTTAGGATCCAATGTTCCTCCATGACCTGATTTTTCCAAATGCAGTATACGTTTAATCCAAGAGTCTATTTCATGAGAAGTCGGACCTGACGGCTTATCCAAATTGATAACTCCTTTAGAAATGTAATCATTTATTTCCCTATCTTCAGGTTTGCAACCGAATTCGGGAGAAGTAAAACTTTGAGATTTAGTTATCATGTCAAATTTCATGAAAAAAACCTTGGAAAAAATATTAAAAAAAATAGTAAAATAATGAATAAAAATAATTATTCATCTATAAGTCAGCTAAAGCTGCTTTGATAGATTCTACATCGCCAGAAACATCGATGGAATCTTCAGTTGGTTCTAAGTGAGCAATATTACATCTTCTGTTTTTTACAGCTTCACCTACAACTTCAACAAAGTTTTCGTCAATAATTTCTACGATTGCACATTTTTCACCTGCTTCTCTACCAGCAGTTTTAACACATACTCTACCTACTTCGATTGATGCCATTTATATCACCTTTAATGTTTGAATAATGATTTCTGATATGCTTTCCGGATCAAAGCTATCAGTATTTATAATTAAATCATAAATATCCATATTTGAAATGTCAATATTATGGATTTCCTTATATCTTAAAGCTTCGCTTTTTTCACGAGTGATAATCTCGTCTTTTGCCACTTCAACAGATTTGCCTTCCCTTTGAGCTATTCTTTTTGAACGAACATCAAAAGGAGTCATTAAACAAAGTCTTAAATCAGCATTTTCAACAAAATATGCTGACAATCTTCCTTCGATAATCAAATTTTCTGAAGATTTGGCTTTTTCAGCTTGTCTTTTATCAATTTCTCTATCGATATCATCATTACCTTCAGCAAATTCACTGAATTCAAGAACAGACATTCCCCTTTCTGCAGCCATTTCTCTAAATATTGATCCTGCAGATATATACGGAATATCTAATTTTTCACTGAGCACTTCAGCAGCAGTTGTAGTTCCGGTTCCAGCTAATCCACCGATTGTAATTATCATTATTTTCTAGCCTCGTTTTTGAAAATTTTACGAGCACATTTTGAGCATAAGTACCCACCGTATGGACGGTTAGGTCTTTTAGCTGTTTTTGATAATTTTCCAATTTCATATGGACGTCCACGAGGAACTCCATGTAATACTGCACCACATTCAGCACAAACGTGCTTAGATGGTTTTTTCTTTTTATATCTTAAAACATTTTCTCCACCAGGAGTGTTTTTATGAACTCTTTTATATGATCTTGATCTAAACCTATTTGCAGGCATTTAATCACCTAATAATTAATTTAATAAATATTTAATAATTGTGTAATAGCGTATTCAAAATAGAATAATATAATTTCTATTTTTCATCATTAATAAATGTATGTTTAAAAGGTTGATTTAGAACCCTTGTTTGAATCCTAAGAATTTTCTTATAATCTGACTCATACCAAAAGTACAAATCATATACCATAACAACCAACCAATACCATATGGAATTGTTGCTTTACCACCATACAGGAACTGACCTATGAAATGCCAAACCGGAGTTAAAGTAACCCAATATACGGTCTTAGGTAAAATAATGACTAAATCATGGATGGCGGATGTTCTCATCCAGAAAAATATCAAAATAATTGGAACAAAAGTTACAATAATAGGTTTGAATTGACTTGACATCATCTGACTTTGCATTTGCATAATATCAGCCTGCTGAGCCTGAAGTTCAGCAACCCTTTTACCGTCCCCTCTTTTTTGAGCCTCTCTGAGTTCCTGATTGAACTCTTTCATTTTAACTTGCACATCATTTAGCTCATCCTGATCAACCAAGTACTTATTAGCAATAGTTGTTATCAATGAAACAATAAATGCAATAATTAAAACAGTCAAAGCAGGATTAGTTGGATTAGGGTCCATAGCGAGAATTGGGTTGAAAATTGCATTCAAAACACCATAGACCATTCCCATTATATCAACCATAATTAATCCCCTATAAATTTAATACATCAACTAATTTGGCAACTGAAGAATTCAAATGATTATCATGATTTTCAACTATTTTAACAGTAGCTCCAGTTAAAGTAGCGTAAGCCATAGAAGTAGCTCTGTTCATTTGTTGATGTAAATCAATTTCTTTAGCTTTTTGAACATCTCTAATACGTGTGTCATCATTTAATCTTCTGTAAATGATTTCATCAGGATTAGCTTCAATTAATATAAAACGATCTGGCTGTAATTGTTCCAAAACCCAAATAGGTAAACCTGGTAAAAATCCAGATGGAGTGTTAATAGTGCAATGGGTATCTACAATAACGTTATCATTTTCAGATCTTTTCTTAATTTCTTTAGCAGCTTCAGCTTGAATTTCCTTTTGAGTTTCAGCTGGTAGTTTTCTTAAAGAATCTCTATCCTCAACAATTTTTCTTTCAATTGCTATTTCTGTCATTATGTCACCGTAGTTCACGTGGACATAATCAACTTCTTCAAGTGCTTTTTTAAGCAATGTTGTACTTCCAGAACCTGGAATACCTGTTAATACTACTAATTTCAATTTAATCCCTCACCTTTGTTGAAAAGATAAATAATTAGGAGAAATTAATCTCCTAAGAATTTTCTGAGAAGTGGATTTGAAGACATGAGTTGCTCTTCAGCCATTTCTTCATAAAGTTTATGAATAATACCTACAGTAAGTAAAACACCAGTACCTCCACCTAAAGCACCGGTTAAATCTGCAAGGAATGCAATAAGACCTACATATATACCACTGATAATGGTAAGTGCAGGAATATATTTCTTTAATATTTTATATAGTTGACGTTTGCTGCTTCTAAAACCAGGTATTTGAATACCTGAACTGTGAAGTTGTTCGGAAATCTTTTTAGCATTTAATCCACTGATTTCAACCCATAAGTATGAGAACAGCATACAGCATGCAATAAAGAATATTGCATATATGAGAACATGAATCGGTTCGGTAATGAACATTTCCAGTTTAGGAGTGGACAATAACCATGCAATACCATCAACAGCCTTACCGTTTTCAATATGACCGAAAATTGGTACTCCAATCTTTTGGAAAAGATTTGCAAATAATGTTACGTTCACAAGTAATGCACTTGTTAAAATAACCGGCATGTTACTTGAGTATACGAATTTCAATGGATATTTACCGACTGATCCTCTAATTCTTCCGTGTCCTCGGACACTACCGTGGGAAATAGGAATTTCCACTCTCATGGATTCACCATAAAGAACAACCAGGAATACAATGATAGTTGCAAGTAATGGAATCAATACTGAGAAATCATAAACGCCTGTAGTGGCTAACTGGATGAATTTTGGAATGATACCTGCAAGCAAACCGTCAGTACCTGTTAAGATACTGAATGTTCCGACAATAACTGCTTGACATACACCTGCAGCAATGAATAAACCTATACCACTTCCGAATCCCCATTTTGATACAACTTCATCAAGGTAAATAATTACCAAAGCACCAACAACAAGTTGAGCGATTAACAAAAGTGTATATGAACCATCTATAGGGACAAGGTTTCCAGTTAATACTAGAACACTAGCCTCAAAAACAGTAAATACAATAGATAATACTTTTTGAGTGGCTTGGAAATGAGATTTATCCTTGTGAGATGATAAATCTAATTCTAAAAGATTTGAACCTACTAATAATTGCAGTACAATAGAAGCAGTAACTATTGGACCAATTCCTAAAGTAAGGATTGAACCGAAGCTTCCTGCCATTACAGCTCTTAATTGAGCAAATTGGTCTATAGCTCCAGGAGCTAAACCGTATAATGGAATTTGTGTTAATATGAAATACAATAATAAAACAAGAGCAGTCCATTTAAGTTTTTCATTGAAGTCTTCTCTATGAACAGGGGATTTGACTTCAGGAATAAACCTAAATATTGGCTCTAATACTTCTAGTGCTGACATTTTCTTCCTCTATATTAAAAAGGAAAAAAGCTATAATTCTATAGCTTCTCCTCCTAGTTCTTCGATTTTTT
>NZ_JAUNXX010000084.1 GCF_030539555.1 Methanobrevibacter sp.
TATTTATCTCTTTGAAATTCCGTTCCTTGAATGAATTTATGGTATTGGGGTAAAATAGCATGGCCTCCATCAAGGGTCGGGCAATATATTACTGCATTAACAATATTTCCATCATCATCCACTTTTGGAATTCCACTAGTAACATATTCCACCTGAACATTTTCAAGAACCCTGCCTGATTCAAATTCAAAGGAATCCATTATATGATTTCCAAATTGGACATTAGAATTTTGACTTAAAATAATACCACAACCACAAATAGTAATATTATTTATATCAATTAGATATATAAACATTCTTACAGTTTGAATAATACATGAATATAATTACATGTCCTCTAGAAAACTAGATAAAAACACGTTCATTTCAATTTCTTCACGAGCTATAAAGTCATTTAATCTTAACTGTGCGATTTCACTTTGAAACGGATACAAATCATCTGAAAAATACATTTTAATTTTTAAAATATCATCATCAACAGTTGTTTTTTCCTCCAGATTATCATTGATAAATTTCATTTGATTTAAAGACAACCCATATACCCAATATTCAACAGACATATCTTCATCATCATACTCTGAAATTTTAACAATCATCAAATTCCCCCATGAACACTTTTAACTCACCAGAGATAGTTTCAAGTTCATTAAAGCACAAATGCCCCAATTGAGAATCCATTACAATCAATTCTGAATTTTTAATCATTTCAGACATTGGAATCGCATCAAGTTCCGGTGGGAAATGCGGATCTTGTTTGCATGCAACAATTAACACTTTAGATTTGATTTTGTCCAAATCATTTTCAACATCATAATACATGCAAGATTCATTACAATATTTCAAATCATAAATATCCACTTCCAAACTTTCATTACCAAAGTTTTCGAATTCAATACTTAATTCAACATTAGACATTCCTCTTAAAGCTTCTTTAGAAAGTCCAAAATTAAATTCTGCCAGACTAGCTAGTCTCAAAGTTCTGTTCAAGGAATAAGTTAACTCTCCCCTATTATAATCCGGATCAGATTCAATTATCTCATTTACAAATTTTGATAAAATAAAATCATGACCTGCAACTTTATAGCTGCTCACACCGCAGATAACAAAATCAATGAAATCAGGATATTCACTAGCCAATGTAAGAGCTACAAATCCTCCCATAGACACACCGATGATGCCTAAAAGGTGGTCAATATTGAATTTTTCATTTAAAAATTGTTTTTGAAAATTAGAAACATCCCTAATAGAATATTTTGGAAATTTATTTTTTAAATCAGTGCTTGATGGAGAACATGACCCCGGAGAGCCTAATGCAGATACAGATATGAAAAAGTATTTGCTTTTATCAAAAGGACCATAATTTTCAGTTAATGGAATAATTTTTTTTACTGAAGAGAAATTGCCCAAAGAACCATGACAATAAAGGATTGCATTTTTAATAACTCCATTATCATCATATATAGGAGTTCCAAAAGTCATATATTCAACTTTAACATTTTCAAGAGTCCTACCATTTTCAAATTTGAATGAATCAAGTGTAAAAAACTCTTTTTTATCTTCAAAATAATCATCATCACAAATATTAATCCCACCAAGTAGCTTTAATTATTCTATTAAAAAACAAATTATTTAAATTAAACTAAACAATGTTATTGTAATGAAATATAAAATTTTAGAAAAACCCAATTGTGAAGATGCATATGATTTAGTTCAAGAGGCTTTACGTAAAAGAGCAACAATAATAATATTTGCATGCTGTAAAGTTAACTATGAAGGGAGAGCATTAAGCCAACTAAACTGGGGAGAACGCATAATCATGATAAAACCAGACGGCGCATTTTTAATTCACCAAGAAAAAAAAGTTGAACCGGTTAATTGGCAACCGCCAAAATCAAGGACAAGAAGTTATATTAAAAATGAAAATCTTTTTTTGGAAAGTCACAGAAGAACTCCGAAAGAATTATTGACTGTGGAGATAAGAAAAATCCAGTTTATTAATTATGCCAATATTGAAGACTTTGAAGAGCTGGAACAGGCAGGATATGAAAAAGATATGAGCGACATGATTATGGACAAGCCACATATGATTGAAGAAGGTTTCACCCCAACAACAAGAGAATATAGTGTCGAACATGGATTTATTGACATTTTAGGCAAAGATAAAGACAATAATTTAATGGTTCTAGAATTGAAAGCTCGTAAAGCAGGAGTTACCGCCGTAAAACAGCTTAGAAGATATCTTCAGGATTTAGAAAATACTGACAATGACCATCTAAGAGAATGCGAAGCCCAAAAGAAAAAAATTAGAGGTTTGCTTGTGGCCCCATCAATCATGGATGATGCCTTAGAGTTAATTGAAGAAGAAGGTATTGAATTTGTGGCAATTGAACCTCCTCGAGAGTTAAAAAGAGATAAAAAAGTAACATTAGATGCATTTTAGTCCAATGCATCCTCAATCCTTTTTATTTCATCAGCATAATATTTTTTTGTAAATTCGTTTGCCGGAATTGAAGTAGTTATGTGGCATTCTTTTTCAAGTTTGTAAATAAGATAATCTTCAGTTTCCAAAGGAATTGTACTTTCTTCATCCAAAAATTCCAAATTCTCCAATTCTTCAAGTATATCCAAATATTCCTTTTCTTCAAGAGCGATTACATCATCCAAATCCATTTCCTGAACTTTAGGATTAAGCTGTAATGCAATAGCTACAAAACCATTGACCTTTTTATCGGAAATGTCAAATCTAGAGTTTCTAATTTCATCCATAGAAAACTTAATGTGGGTCAAAGTATTTTTTGTAAGTGGAATCTCATTTGATAGCCCAATTTGATTAATTTCATAATTGTTTTCCCATTCCCCAATTTTGTAAACTGCATAATTCATATCATTTACATTAATAATTTCATCATTGGCCATTTTTATCACGTATATTAAATATCTTTTTATAAAATAAAAACATTATTATTAATTATAATGCAAATTTAAATGGAGGTTAGTCAGTGAAAAAATGTCCTGAATGTGGAAATCCTAGTTATGATGGAGCCCCAGTTTGTGGAAATTGTGGATTTAAATTTCCAAAACAAAAAGTTACGGTCACTAAAGAGACTGATATCTTTGATAAAGCCCCAAAACCTAAAAAAGGTTCCTCTAACGAAAGTACAATTAAAATTATAAAAGATAAGAAACTACTTATAGGGGCAATACTTTTAATAACTTTAATTGTGATTTGTGGAATTGTCCTAACCAGTTCAAATAACCGCAATGGCGGTGGCAATATCATATCCACTGGTAACGATGATTTAGTTGAAGTTAATGAAGGTGCATTCACATTTAAATATCCTGGAAATTGGAAAGTAATAACCAAAAATGATTCCGACCATGCCGGTGCTAAATTCTTTGAAAACGAAAATAACACCATTATTGAGTTTTACAACAGTACAATGGAATCATCTTCACTAAAAGAAATAACCCAAGATAGAATTAGTTATGCACAAACTAGCGGTTCTGATGTGGAACTTGTTGAAACAATAACTTTAGACGGTAGGAATACATCAAACATTATCTTAGAAAATTCCGATGGTAACTACACAAGATTTGTTTCAATGTTTAGTGATGGAAAATTATATGTATTTAAAATTAGTGGTGAATCAATCAACTCCATTACCTCAGAGGATATTACTACTATGATAAATACAGCAGATATCGCATAAGTATGATTAACATCATACTTTTTCTTTTTATTTTTAAGTGTTAACATGACTAAAATTAAAATTGCTCTTTGTCAGATGAATGTTGTTGATAACAAGTCTGAAAATATAAAAAAAGCTAATTTTATGATTTCTCAGAGTATTGAGAAGAATGCTGATTTTATAGTTTTACCTGAAATGTTTAACTGTCCGTATTCTAATGATAAATTTATTGAATATTGTGAAAAAGAAGAAAGCAGTGTGACTCTACTTGAAATATCAAAATTAGCTCAAAGAAACAATGTCTATATACTTGCAGGATCAATTCCAGAAAAAGAAGATGACCGACTATACAATACCAGTTATCTTTTTGATAAGACCGGGAAAATAATTGCTAAGCACAGGAAGATGCATCTTTTTGATATTGATGTTAAAGGAAAAATAACTTTTAGAGAATCTGACGTTTTGACTGCAGGAAATAAATTCACAATAGCAGACACTGAATTTGGAAAAGTGGGTATTGGAATCTGTTATGATATTCGTTTTCCAGAACTTGCCAGAATAATGGCGCAGGAAGGTGCTCTAATACTTTTCTATCCTGGCGCATTCAACATGACTACCGGACCAGCCCATTGGGAATTATTATTTAAATCAAGAGCCCTTGATAATCAGGTTTATTGTGTGGGTGTTGCGCCTGCTTTAAACAAGGATGCAAGCTACCATAGTTTCGGCCATTCAATAATCACCAGTCCCTGGGGAGATATAATAACTGAAGCCAGAGAAAAAGAGGAATTGATTATATCTGAAATTGATTTAAGTGAAATAAAAAAAATAAGAGAAGAGCTTCCGCTTTTAAAAAATAAAAGAGAAGACCTTTACGAAATTATTAAAAAATAGCTATTTTAATTTAGCCAATCTTTTTTCAAAGTAAGACCGTTTCTTTTCATTATCTGCAAACACTTCACAGGCAGTTTCTATGACTCTTACTTCATTATCATAGTCATTAGCTTTTCTATATAAAACACATAATCGTTTATATGGCGCATCTTTAGATTGTTTTGCTTCAACATAACGCTCATATTCTTTAATAGCTTTTTGCAGATTAGTCTTTTCCATTTCCTTTATGGTGCTCATTGGAATAACTTTTACAATAGCTTCTCCAGATTCTTTGGCTTTTTGTCTTTTCTGTGCTTTTTTAATTGCCTTATTGCATGATTTTTTGAAGTC
Source organism: Methanobrevibacter sp. (assembly GCF_030539555.1). Taxonomy (GTDB): domain Archaea; phylum Methanobacteriota; class Methanobacteria; order Methanobacteriales; family Methanobacteriaceae; genus Methanocatella. Next base: position 4,914 of record NZ_JAUNXX010000084.1, read on the forward strand.
CTTGTCATCTTCAGTTTTTCTAGCATCTTTAATTAATTTAATAGCATCATCAGTTGCCAAATCGCCTAATGCCTGAATGGCAGCTAATTTTACACCCCAATCTTCATCTTCAAGGCATTTTGCAATGTTATCCAATTCATCATTGGCTTGAAGTTCACCTAAAGCACGAACTGCAACTTTTCTAACCCCAAAGTCATCATCATCAATAGCTTCAACGAAATATGGAATTACTTTTTCGTCTTCAGTTTCCTTGAGTGCAAAAGCAAGGAAACGTTTATCTTTACCTTCAGCATTTTTAAATTCTTCAATTAATTTATCAACAGCTATATCTCCCATATTTCCTAAAATTTCAGCAGCCTTAAATCTGACTTGGGCATTTTCATCAGTAGTGGCTTTGATTAAAGGTTCAATAGCTTCTTCATCAGTAATTCCAACTAATGATTCGATAGCTTCCTTTCTAACTTTAACGTCATCATTTGATAAATTGTTAATAGCTTCTTTAAAATTAAGATTAGTCATGATAATAAGTTAGATTTTAAGAATATATAAAGATTAAAAAAAAATAGAAAAAAATAAGAGAAAAATTCTCTTATTTAAATAGCTGTCCATCCACCATCTATACAGATGAGTTGTCCGGTACAGAAACTGGATGCATCAGATGCAAGATAAATTGCAATACCATCCAATTCACCAGGTTTACCTAAACGGCCTGCAGGACAGTATGCTGCAATAAGATCCATGAATCCATCCATTTCAATAGACTCAACAGTTAATTCTGTTTCAAATACAGCTGGACCAATTGCATTTACAGTAATGTTGTATTTTGCCCATTCTACAGCTAAGTTTTTGGTTAAGTTCATTACTCCACCTTTAGCTGAAGAGTATGCGCTAATTCCTCCTCCAGGGAAGATGACTCTAGAGTGGATTGAACCAATATTAATTATTTTACCGTATTCTTGTTCAATCATTATTTCTCCAACAGCTTTACACATGTAGTATACACCACTTAAGTCAATGTGGATGT
>NZ_JAUNXX010000135.1 GCF_030539555.1 Methanobrevibacter sp.
AATGATTTCTGATTACTCTTCAGTGGCGTTTGACTTTGCCTATATGCTGAAACCAGTGATTTACTACCAATATAGTCATGACTACAACTTCGAAGAAGGTTATTTCAAGTACAAGACCATGGGATTCGGAGAAGTCATTGAAAAAGAAGACAAATTAATAGATGTTATTAAAGAATATATTGAAAACAACTGCGAAATGAAAGAGGAGTACATTAAAAGAGTAGATAGTTTTTATAAATATAATGATAAAAATAATTGTAGACGAGTTTATGATGCAATTTTAAAGATGTAATATGGGATTGTTATGAGTTTTAAAGAAAAGGTCTTATCCAAAAGCAACAGTTATAATTTTTATAAAGAACAAAATGAAGAGTTACTCAAAAAAAACAAGGAATTGGAAAAGGAACTGAGAACTCTCAAAAAGGAACTATTTTTGATTAAAACAGATGAATCCAACATTTTAAAAAAGGAATATGATAATTTAAAAAACGTTACAAGCTTCTGTAGTTGGGATCTTATCGAGTTTTACCTGACTGATGAATATGAAGATAAACTAAAAGAAGTTACCAAACACTTGCCATCCTATGCCAAAAAGATATTCAAATGGTATTTCCTTCGTGCAATGGTAGTCAGCATGATTAGAAGAGACACACTGTATTTCAACTATGAATTGGAAAATCAGGAAAAATTCACAAATTTCAAATTGAACAACTCCGGAAAAAATGAAATTGCCGGATTCAAATTTACAGGTAGCTACAATATTCATCCATTTATCGAATCAGGATTATCAGAAAAGGATTTGGAATACATTAAAGACAAAGACATTATCGATGCGGGCGCATTTACAGGAGACACTAGCTTACCATTATACAAACTCACTAGTAAAAACATTTATGCTTTTGAACCGTTTAAGGAATCTTACGAATTACTGAAAAAGAACATTAACGACAACAACATTGAAAATATCATTCCAATTAACAAATCTTTAGGAAACATTAACGGAGAGAGATCTTTATTCTTATCAGGAAATAACGTGCAGGGAATCACAAACGACCCAGAAATTAGACCCTATGACGAAGTTTTAAAAGTTCAAGAAACTACAGTCGACCAATTTGTTGAAGAAAACAACCTCAATGTTGGATATATCACTATCGATGTTGAGGGGGCGGAAATGGACCTGCTTGAAGGGGCGATTAACACCATAAAAACCCAAAAACCAATATTGTTCATAAGTATCTATCATAAGGTTTCCGATTACTTTGATATCATCCCCTGGGTTGCGAATTTGGATGTCGGTTATGAATTTAATGTGCTTAAAGACAATCCATGGAGCTTTTTAGCAGATACCATGGTTCAATGCAGATTAAAATATGATTAAGGAGTGAAATATTTGAGCGATTATAAATTATCAATAATCATCCCCACCTTTAACTCTGAAGATGAAATTGATAAGGCATTTGATTCTGTAAAATCCCAAACAATAGGCTTCGAAAATATTGAAGTCATTTTTGTGGATGATAACTCAACAGACAATACTTTAAACATCCTCAACAGTTACTCTGATAAATATGATAATGTTAAAGTGATTTCAACAGATGAAAACAGCGGTTACGCTGGAAAACCTAGAAATATCGGTTTAAAACACTCCACCGCAGATTATGTTTTATTTTTGGACAGTGATGATCAACTACTGATTAATGCCTGCGAAGTACTATATGGCAAAATACAATATTCCTATGTCGATATTGTCATTGGAGGGCAAATTAACGTTTTTGGAAATGGAGTGCAGCAACACAATCCACCAATACTGTCGAACAATGAAGAAAATTTCTATAAAAATGTCATTAATCATAAATTGCTTTCAATGAGACCTGCAATATCTGCAAAACTATTTAAAAAATCATTGTTAATTAACAACAACATAGAATTTCCAGAAAATCTTCCAGGTGAAGATTTGGTATTTTTGCTTGAAGCAATACTGAATTCCAAAAGCATCATTACATTAACAAATTCTTATATATATTACAGAAACTTGGATGGGAGCTCAACCACGCTAAACTTAAGTGAAAAATATTTCT
>NZ_JAUNXX010000010.1 GCF_030539555.1 Methanobrevibacter sp.
AAAGAAGTAAGAGAAAGCATAGAAGAGTTCACCACAAAAGACGGAAGAAAAATCTATCTTTTAGCTGACGGTAGACTAGTCAACCTTTCAGCCGCACGTGGACAGGGACACCCTGCTGAAATCATGGACATGAGCTTTGCCGTGCAAGCACTGTCTGCAAAATACATCTTGGAAAATGACCTTCCAGTAGGCGTTACCAAGGCACCTGATGAAATCGACTACACAGTAGCTTCCATGAAACTGGATGCAATGGGAATCGAAATCGATTCTTTAACTGATAAACAGAAAGCCTATATGGCGAACTGGCAGGAAGGAACATGATACTATGGCAAGAACATTCACATCTGAATCAGTAACACAAGGACATCCGGACAAGGTTGCAGACATCATCTCAGATGCAATACTTGACGCCTATATGAAAAGGGATCCGTTTGCACACGTTGCATGCGAGACATGTGTGACTACAGATTACTGTATGGTGTTTGGGGAGGTAACCTCTGAAGCCATAATCACTACAGAAGAAATCGAAAAAATCATTAGGGACACAATCAAGGAAATCGGTTATGATAACCCGGCCCTGAAATTCGATGGCGCCAACTGTGAAGTCATATCCAAACTCCACTCACAGTCTCCCGACATCAAACAGGGTGTTGACGGTGAGGAAACCGGAGCTGGCGACCAGGGTATGATGTTCGGTTTTGCAACCAATGAGACAGATACATTAATGCCTTATCCGATTTACCTTGCAAGAAAGCTTACAAACAAATTAACAGAACTTAGAGAATCCTGTGTGATTCCATACTTAAGACCTGACGGCAAGGCACAGGTATCAGTTCACTATGATGATGAGGGTAATGTTGAATATCTTGAAGCGATTGTGGTGTCCACCCAGCATGACGAGTCAGTATCAGACAATCAGGAACAGTTGCACAAGGATATCCGAGAAAAACTCATCAATGAAGTCATTCCTCAGAATCTGATTACAGAAAATACCAAAATCCACATCAATCCGACAGGCAAGTTTGAAATCGGGGGTCCTCACGGAGATGCAGGTCTGACCGGCCGTAAAATCATCGTTGACACATACGGAGGTTATGCAAGGCACGGTGGTGGTGCATTTTCAGGAAAAGACTGCACCAAAGTTGACAGAAGCGCATGCTACATGGCAAGACACATTGCAAAAAACATCGTTGCAGCAGGACTTGCAGAAAAATGTGAAATACAGCTGTCCTATGCCATTGGAGTTGCAGATCCGACTTCAGTAATGGTTGATACAAAGGGCACTGGCGTGGCAGACCTTGACTTCGAAAAAATAGTGCGTGACAATTTCAGCTTAACTCCTGATGGAATCATTGAAACTCTTGACTTGAGACATCCGATTTACAAACAGACCGCCAAGTGTGGGCACTTCGGTATTGAAGGTCTTCCATGGGAGTCAACCGACAAGGCTGAAGACTTAAAAAAATACATCAAATAGAAACTTCACCTGAAGTTTCAACTCTTTTTTTATTTTTTGTCCGGTTTAATCTATATGCTATAATTTAAGAGTTTTGTTTTAATTTTGTACTTAATCCTAATTAAATTGTTGATAAATTATATTCGCATTTAACTCACCAAGTAGTTAAAATATCTCTCGAAAATTGGATATGCTTGAAAGAATTTTGGAATCGGGATATAGTTTATTATGTTCTCATCAATATCAAATTATTAAGATCATCCATCAGCTGATGCCACATTATATATCCTACCAGTTTCAAATAATTAATCATGAAAGCAGTTATCCCGGCAGCAGGTTTCGGAACAAGGTTCCTTCCTGCAACCAAATCACAACCTAAAGAAATGCTTCCCGTCTATGACAAGCCGATTATCCAGTATGCAATGGAAGAGGCGGTTGCATCAGGAATTGACGATATTCTTATCATCACGGGCAGAAACAAGAGATCCATCGAAGACCATTTCGACAAGTCATATGAGCTTGAGCAGACCCTGCAGAAGGCGGGAAAGGACAGGATCCTAAAGCAGGTGAGAAAAATCACTGACCTTGCTGATGTATGCTACGTCAGGCAAAAAGAACAGGTGGGTCTGGGCGATGCGATACTTCGGGCGGAAAGGCATATCGGCGATGAGCCTTTTGCAGTTCTTTTGGGAGACACCATCGCAAAGTCAAAAACGCCCTGCACCAGGCAATTGATGGAAATATTCAACAAATACCAGAAATCAGTCATTTCACTGAAGACAATTCCAAACACAAGACAGAACAAGTATGGTGTGGTGAAAGCAAGTCCGGTTGAAGACAACATCTACAAAATCACCCAACTGGTTGAAAAGCCTCAAAATGAAAACAGAAAATGCCTTGCAATTGTTGGAAGATACGTCCTGACATCAGACATTTTTGATAAAATCAGAGAAACCGAGCCCGGTCTCAACAATGAAATCCAGCTTACCGATGCGATTTCAAAGCTTGATGAGGTCTACGGTACTGTCTTTGATGGAAAGACTTTCAACATTGCAAACCGTTTTGACTGGCTTAAGGCATCAATCGAGTTCGGTCTTGAAACTGATGAGAGGGATGAGCTTATCCAATACATGAAAACCTTCATCGGTTAATCTGGAATGATTTATTTAAACTAAACTAATTAATTTTCCCGCTTGCACTTGTGCATGACCATAACAGATTTTACATCAAAGCAAATGTTAAAACAGGGATATATAGAATATTCCTCTTGAATTCTATTTTGGATGTCCTGTTGGAAACCAATATTCCATAATCTGCACCATATTTGCTTTTTGCTCTTGTAAGTTGGCTTTTGGTTTTTTTGCCGATACCAACTTCAATAGGTATGGTTTCATCCAAGTTTTTAATGATGAAGTCAACACCTTTCTTGTTGGAGTCGTAGAATAAACCCAATGAGTGTGGGGATTCATAGGACAATCTGTTTAAGGTGGATGCAACCATATTTTCAACAAGCACGGAATAACATTTCTCATGATTCAAGTCATATCGTCCTACACGGTAATTTAACGCTGATTTTATGGAAGGCGATAAAAAGAAATGATGTTTTGGTTTGTTAAGTATTTTACCTGCAGGCCCATATGCGCTGATGCTGAATATTAGCTGAGATTTTTCCAATGCTTCCAAAATACTGTCGACGGTTCGGACATTAAGATTAAGACTTTGAGCCAGTGATGAGGAGGATGTGGTTCCTGGCTTTTTGGTAGCCAAATATGAGATTAATCTTAAAATGCTTGCATTGGTATCCTTTTTGAATGATGCAAAATGTTTCAAATCCTCCTGGACAATTCTCTCCACCATATCATTTGTCCGCCTATGAGTTGAAATTTCTGAAATGTTTAGTGCATATGGAAAGCTTTGTGAATGGAGGTATTTTTTAAATTCCAATTCCGGATCATTATCCAATTGAATTAAATCCTTTTTGATGATGTTTTCACAATCCTTTGCCTCATCAACAGTAGTGGGGTTTAATTTTAAAATCAAATCCCTGAAATTGTTTTTTGTTAAGTTGACGTTGTGTTTTAAAAGAAGGTATTCCTGAAAACTGCATGGCAGTAACTGCTCTTTTTCAATTCTCCTTGATGCATCAACATTAACTTCCAGCCCCAGTGCTGATGAACCTGTAAAAATCATGAAGATGTTGAATGTTTCATTAAAGAGCAGTCTTGCATAATTTGCCCAGTTTTCATCCAATTGTGATTCATCAACAAAAAAGAAGATTTTTTTATTCAGTCCTGCAGGAATTGTTTGGTGAATATCCTCCAAATACAAATCAAATACTTCCTTGATGCCCACATCATACACGCTTTTTAAATCATGCACGTCCAGGTAGAATATGTTGTCTTCAGGGATGTTTTTCTGTTTTGTCAGATGATTGTATAACTGATATAATATTGTTGTTTTGCCTACTCCTCTCAAACCGGACATCATTATAAAACGATCATAGTACTCTGATTCAGCATCCAAAAAATTATTGCAATGTTTTTTAAGTGTTATGTATTTCAAGCGTTCATTGTCAATTTCTTCCAAATGGTTGGATGATAATATTCTTGTTTCCCTTTGTTTTGCATGAATGTAGTCAATCAGTTCCTGTTTGGATGGCATGATTTTCCCTCATATTATGTTTTTGATTTTTATTTATATAATATTATGTATTTTAATACATAATTAATATATAAATAGTTATGTAGTACAATACATAGCATATATAAATGGTTATGTAAATCGTATTTATTATACAATTTTCATCTGTTAAATTTCACCAATAATAAAATTAATAATAAAATTCATTCAAATAATCGTACTGATACTCTACAATTTCCAATATTTAAATTAAACGATTTACAAATCTCAAAATTGATTTCAACTTGTGAAATGCAAATGGACATGATTCAAGAATATGGGCAGATGGTTTAAAACAAGTAATGTATAATATTAATACCTTAGATGTGTGTATATGTGATGACGGGTTGAGTATTGGTAATAATTTTCGGTTGAATGGAATTGATGTTGATGATTGTGGGGCTATAGAGCAACATCTAAAACTTCAACAAGTTCTCAAAAAATGGAAAAAGATAAATCTGATGGTGTTATGTGAAAGAGGAGTTCAAAAAAATAATTGATAATTTTCAATTCTCCTCACTGGCATGCAGCATATGATGCAATCTGCTATGAAATCCTCGTCCGGGGCATTGAAATTATCATTTAAGTCATTCGAGTGCTTAAGCGAAGGTGATTTTCACATTCCCATAAGAAACATTCCGGAAATGGCGTTGCATAACACCAGTATCAGGAATGATACGACAGGTGCGTATTTGACCCTTGAGACTTTCTGCTTTTCGCTTTCGCTTTTTTTGGCTGAGTTTTTGATGTATTTTTCCTCATCCCTGTAGTCTGAGTAGAATATCCAAAGGGCCAGCAACGGAACAACCCATGCCATAAGAAGGGCGAACAAACTTATAATTCCTCCAAACAAGACGCCAAGAATTCCGAAGAGGAAATAGAAGAAAAACATTACAAACAATGAAATGATGAAAACCTTGATGAAACTGTCCTGGAAATTCAAGTCCTTGATTGTGCCGAGATCATGGATTCTAATCAGGTCGGTGTCGTAGTCCGGGGAATTTTTGATGTTGTCCTCACCGATTTTTCCTATATAAAACTCCTTAAGCTCATTTTTCATTTCCTCTGGAATGTCCATGTTGGGCAGGTTCTTGTTGTTTCTGCTGTTTTTAGCGGTGCTTAGAGCACTTTCTCTTTCGGGTTTTGCCTTGAAGAATTCCTCGGAGATGTTTTTTCTCTTTTTTGCTATATTTTCAATTTCTTTTGAAACCATTGGATAACCTCCCTTGCTATTAACAGTAAATAATATTGCAAAGATGATGTCTTCTGAGCAATGATTTAAATTATTCTGGGGATATTTTTGTTAAAGTCAATATATAAGTCAGTTAAAGCAATTAATTTATGTCCTGGTGAATACAGTTTTTGGAAAATATTGCTCCAAATTAAATACATGAAATTATGATTTTCACCATAAAAATTACTGTTTTATCCAAAAAATACCTGATTTTTCTTGACAATGATTATAAAATTAATAATTCAATAACTTATTATACAACAAATTACAAATATGGCTATATAAAACAGATTTCAAAGAAGTGGTGCAGTTATGATTGACCTGCTAAGCATATTGACTCAAATTGATGATTTCATGTACTTTCCTGTTCTCATTATAGTGATGGCAGCGGCAGGAATTTATTTTACAGTCCGAACAAGGGGAGTCCAGATAAGGCTCTTTCCGGAATCCGTAAGGCTTCTTCTGGAACCTTCCGGTGATGACAATTCGGTATCGTCACTTCAGGCAATGCTTGTATCGACCGCTTCAAGGGTCGGAACCGGAAACATCATCGGAGTTTCAACAGCAATCTGTCTTGGAGGCCCCGGCGCATGCTTCTGGATGTGGATTATGTGTATCATAGGTGCATCTTCTGCATTCATGGAAAGTACTCTGGCTCAAATCTACAAGCGCAGGGATGAAAACGGCCAGTTCTATGGTGGACCGGCATATTATATCGAGGAGGCTCTTCACTCCCACAAGATTGCGATTCTGTTCTGCATTTTCCTGATTGCAACATATGCTGTGGGATTCAATCTCTTGTGTTCATATAATCTCCAGTCAACATTCATGGAGTACTCATTCTATCATCCGTCAACCACTCCGCTCATAATAGGTCTGATTCTTGCAGCCATAACAGGATACTGCCTTTTGGGAGGGGGAAAAAGAATAGTCAAGGTTACAAGTACAGTTGTGCCTCTTATGGGTGTGTCATATGTCATTGTCGCTTTGATTGTTATTCTTTTCAATTATTCAAACATTCCGTCAATGTTTGCTCTGATTTTCCAGGACGCCTTCGACTTCAAGTCCATTGCCGGAGGGGTTCTGGGGTCATGTCTTGTATACGGTATTAAACGTGGACTTTTCTCAAACGAGGCCGGAGTGGGTTCTGCTCCTAACGCTTCAGCATCAGCGGAAGTCACACACCCTGCAAAGCAGGGTCTTGTTCAGACACTGTCAGTTTACATCGACACCCTTCTTTTGTGTACTGCAACCGCTCTCATGTGTCTTTCAACAGGTGTTGCAAGGGATGCGACAGTTTCTGGAGCGCCTTATGTGCAGAATGCGATTTCAACAGTTTTCGGTACTGCCGGACCGGTATTCATCACGGTTGCAATGGTGCTTTTTGCATTCACAACCCTTCTTGGAAATCTCTACTATGTGGACAATGCTCTGGCTTTCATGAACAACCGCAAAAAGCCATCAAAAAGATTCATGAACATCTTCTACATCTGTGCCGTGGTCATAATATTTACAGGCGCAATAATTCCGATGGATGCGGCATGGGCTGCTGCCGATATTGCAATGGGCGGTATGACCCTAATCAACCTGCCTACATGTATGATTTTGGGAAAATCAGCAATTGACTGTCTTAAGGACTATGAACGTCAGAAAAGGGAAGGAAAAGACCCTGTATTTGAGGCTGCTTCAATAGGCCTCAACCTTGAGGAGCTCGACTGGTGGAAATGAATGGACTGTCAATTTGTTGGGGCTTTTGGTAATATTTGGTGTTTGTAGATTAATGCAAAGGATATTGCCCAAAAGACATTGGGCAGAAATGTCATCAAAAAGCTCAAGAAAGTCAAAAAGTATGTTGCAGCCGCAACCTTCGCCAAGGGCACAGTAAAACAACCGTTACAGTCAAGTAGATGATTCATATCATCTGCTTTTTTTGTTCTTTTTTTTCAATAGTGGAAATGTTTATCCTATTTTTATAATGAAAATAAATATATTTTATTATCTTAATTTATAATCAAACTTATTTTTGTTGTTTAAATTCATTTTAAATAAAAAGTTGTCTGACTTTGTAAAATTGCTTTGAAAAATAACTGACTAATTTAAATATTAGGTCGAATAAATAATTTTGTAGTGGTGCGGTTATTTCCACATTAACTTAATAAATTGCCCTTAAAAAACCATTTATTTAATGATTTTCTATTTATTTTGAAAATAAAATCTTATATGGTTTTAGAATTAATATTGCTTCATGATTAGAAAAGTTCTATGGTGAAAAACTGTCAGAACATATTAACGACATGAATATTGAAAATTTAAGATTGACAAATGTGAGGTATCGAAAATGATTGCGGAATACACGGCATATAGAAAATATTTTTCTCCCGAAGAATGGAGAGTTCTTCGCAAGTGGGAACTGGATCCACACATGCCTTCCGGTAAAGACATGATGTACAATTTTTTAAGGTTGATTGGAGAAGATATTGAATATGATGAGGTCTTCAATTTTGAGGATGGCGAAAATTAATCTTGGACCATTTCAAGTTGGATGCGGCACTAAATTTTCAACTTTTCGATTTGGGTTCTCAAATATTGAGGAGGTTCCCATTGAAGATGCTCTTTTCCTTCATAAAAACATCAAAAGTGATTATTTGGATGGGGACGTGTCAAAATTTGCTGATGTAAATTTGTCCTTATTCAATTTTCAAAATCGCTTTTTTCATCCAATTTTGACCATGCCCGTGAACCTGGGGCAAAAAATCATTTCTTATAATCACTTACTTTTTCACATCATTATCAAAAAAGAAAAGAAGTGTTTAAGTTATGTTTTCGAGATTATCCTTGCGAATATTTTGGGCATAACATACGTTTCATTTATATGTTTAATCATCTAAAAATTGCTTTAACATTGTAAAATTGCTTTGAATTCATAATATTGTTTTGAAATTAAAGGAAAAGTATTTATTCAATGTGAATTTTTGTTCGTTTGTTGCGAACTTTAAATAGTAACAATAACTAAAAATAATAAATGGCATTAAAGTTTAATAAAACTTTTTTTTCAACGATAATCAAGTTGGAAAAAAGAAAAAACATTAACACTTGAAATTGCATGAACTGTGGCGACGACGGCACAATAAAATTTCCAAAAAAACTATATTTTTTTGGTTTGCAAATCCCCTTCCTCTATAGGATGGAGATTCAAATGTCTGTAAAGAGATAATAGGGTGGTGTTATTCAGTCTTTCGAATAACTCTGCAAATATTTCTTAATTGTTTTAATATGAATTAAATGACTGTTGGAGATTGATATTTATGGAAAATAATAAAGAACAAGAAATTTTACCAATTCAATTCATCAAAAAGGATTTTGACATCTCTGAAAAAATTGATGAAAACTTTTTGAATTCCATTAAAGAAGCCTTTGGGGGTGAAGTTTCTGTAATTAGTCTGGCTTTTTTGATATCTGATAAAGATGATGAAAATAAAAAAGAGATAATTTCATTTAATTATAGGAATGATAAGGAACAAAAAAATAATGAGGTTCTTGTAGATTTAAATAATCCAAATTCATTTGACAAGATTAAAAAAATATTTTAAATTATGATTAAGAGGTAATTTCATGAATTTTAACGAAACAACCATGCCAATACAAAAAAATGTTAATGATTTTCATGAAAATGTTGTAAATCCATTTTTAGAAAAGAGTAGAACTGAATATCCATATTCCATTGTTCAATCAGATTCAAATATTGTTGATATTACTTTACTAAAAAGCTTCCCGAATAACAAATATGATTTTATGTATGAAGATGCTATAAAATCTATAGAAAAATTTCTTAAAAGGATTATTCCAAATTATGGTTTAAGCGAAATTAAATTCCATGAAAATGTTCATTTAGGTTTCAATCCCTCTTTTAGGATTAAAGTACCAAATAATGTTTCTTCTAAAGAATTAAATCAATATTGGGATGATATTTTTAAGGAGGTAACTGATTTTGCAGATTCTGAGAAAATAGGGTTCATTTTAGATGATTTGTCCATTATATTATGCAGGTGATAATATGGATGATTCATTTGATTTCGATTACTTGATACCCTTTTGTCAAAGTTTGTGGGATAATAAAGACATTTTAGTTAATAGTAAATATCAATGTCTCTATAAAACTATTGTAAGTAGGGTTTATTATTCTGCTTTTCACCATGCAAAATCTTGGCTAGAGATTAATCATAACTTCAAAACTCGTGAATTTAATTATGAAACAGGTAAAATGCGGAATATTGGTGGGTTAAGTGAACATGTTCAGGTTTTTAAAGAACTGAGGAAGGTGGCCAAAGATCAAAAATCCTTGAAACGTGAATTTTTCAGCGCTTCTTCTAAACTGGAAGATTTGTTCAACAATCGTGTTGATGCAGATTATGATGAAACTTCAATATTTGAAGAAATTGAAGTTACTGATGCAATTCAAAATGCAATATTCATTGTAAACCTATTGAAATTTAATTAACATGTTTAATTAAATTTTCACAATGCTAAATAATACTCATAATGAAAATTTTTCAATTAATATTTCATCATATTATCCACATCTCTTTTTGACAGTTCCAAAAATCACTAAAATCTCAACTTTTAAATAATTTGAACAATATAAAATTAATGGGTTTTTAGAAGTTTTTGCTAAAAACATCAAGATTGGGAGAACATAAAATGAGATGTGTTGGCACAGTAGTGCGTGGAATAAGGACACCTATTATTAAGGAAAATGACGATTTGGCCACAATTGTTGTGGATTCATTGATGAATGCAAAGGAAGCTGAAGGATTCGAGTTTAATGACAAGGACATTGTCGCAATCACTGAGGCGGTTGTCGGAATTTCAGAGGGAAACTATGTCACCGTGGATGATGTGGCAGAAGATTTAACCAAGAAGTTCCCGTCAAAGGACATCGGGGTAGTTAACCCTATCTTAAGCAGAAACAGGTTTTCAATCATCCTCAAGGGTATTGCCAGAGCAATGGATAAAATTACACTTTTAAGCTCTTTTCCGGCTGATGAGGTTGGAAACGGAATTCTTGATGAGGACACATTGGAGAAAAGCGAATATAATCTGGGAAGCGTAATTTCCGAAGTGGAATATGCAGAAACCTTCGGCTCATGGATTCACCCGTTCACCGGAATCAACATGGTCGACTTTTACCGTGAACTCATCGAAAGCGAGGACTGTGAAGTCGAATTCGTATTTTCAAATGACGTGAAAACAATCCTTGACTACACCAAAGATGTTCTCACCTGTGACATCCACACAAGATTCAAGACAACAAAACTGCTTGAAAGCTTAGGTGCCAACGTATACGGGCTGCACCAGGTTTTAACCGAACCTATCGACGGGTCCGGATGCAACCCTGACTATGGTCTTTTAGGTTCAAACAAGGCAACCGAGGAAAAACTGAAACTCTTCCCAAAAACCGGAGACACACTTGTCCGTGAAGTTCAAAAAAGGCTGATTGAAAAAACCGGAAAACAGATTGAAGTGATGGTGTATGGTGACGGCGCATTCAAGGATCCTGTCGGAAAGATCTGGGAACTTGCTGACCCTGTAGTATCACCGGCACACACCGACGGACTTATAGGATATCCTAACGAAATCAAGCTTAAATACGTTTCAGACAACAAGTTCGCCGACTTGAAAGGCGACGAGCTGAAAGAAGCAATCAAGGAAGAAATCAGATGCAAGGATGAAAACCTCACCGGTCAGATGATTACCGAAGGAACCACCCCAAGGGTACTGACAGACCTCATAGGTTCACTGTGTGACCTCACAAGCGGTTCCGGAGATAAGGGAACACCGGTCATATTCATTCAGGGATACTTCGACAATTTGGCAGACGACTGAATTACATTAACCAACCATCACAAATTCACTTTTTTTTTAAATTTTTCGATTCACGAAATTCATTCGGAATTTTCCAATGGATAATCAGCATTTTAGAAAAATGTTTATTAGTTAAGCAGTATAAAAATATCAGCAAGGTGAAAATATGCAAATAACTACTGGAGAGGAACTTCAGGACAATGAAGAAATCACATTCATCGGAGAGGTTCCGAAATTAATCAACTCAAACATTTTTGTTCACGGCGAGAACAACATTCTGGTCTGTGAGGAAGGAGTGACCTTAAACAACTCCAGGATTGATTTTCACCAGGACAATTCAGTCTTATACTTATCAAGCAACTCCCATCCATACAATGTAACGATTTCGCTCAACAAGGACAGTGCCTGTTACATAGGAAAGAACAACTACTTCAACGGGACAACTTTCATCATAGCATCGGAATCCAAAAACATTGTCATAGGAAGGGACTGTCTGTTTTCATATAATGTGGTTATCAGAACCTCGGACGGGCATGGGATTTACTCGACAGAGTCCAAAAAGAGAATGAACTACGCAAAAAGCATTTTCATAGGCGACCATGTATGGTTCGGCCAGAACGTATTCGTCCTCAAGGGAACCCAAATCCATTCCGGTTCGGTTATCGGAGCAGGTTCGGTTCTCTCAAACAAGCTTGTTCAATCCAATGTCACTTTTGCAGGAAATCCCGCCAGACTGACAAAGGAAAACACATTCTGGATTCCTCATTCAACCCAGGGGTGGGGTGAAGAGGAAATTGAAAAGATGGAAGAGTACAACAACGACCTTTTCACTTTCAGCGTTGATGACACTACGCTGGATTTCAATGAGCTGGATGAGAATCTCCTGAAGTTGGATGCTGATGACGCCCTTGACTACATTATCGAAAAATTTTTCATTGAAAAGAAAAACCGTTTTGCCGGATTCTTTTAAAAACTACTTATTCAAATTTACTTAATTTACAATTTATTTCTGGAGGATTATTATGAACATTACAGTTATAGGAACAGGTTATGTGGGACTTGTCACAGGAGCCTGCTTTTCAAAGATGGGAAACAAGGTATACTGTGTGGATATCGATGAAGCCAAAATCGAAGGGCTTAAAAAAGGAATTCTGCCGATTTTTGAACCTAACCTTGACACACTGGTAATGACAGGTCAGGAAAAAGGCGATTTGATTTTCACAACAGACATCAAAGAGGCTTTGGATGATACAAACATCATTTTCATCGCCGTTGGAACTCCAATGGCTGAAGACGGAAGTGCAAACCTTGACTATATCTTTTCAGCGGCATCAGATATAGCAAACAACATCACAAAGGACTCTCTTGTTGTCATCAAGTCAACAGTTCCAATCGGAACAGGCTTCAGGGTTAAAGACCACATCAACCGGATACTTGAGGAACGTGGATGTGACATCAAAATCCAGATAGCCTCAAATCCTGAATTTTTAAAAGAGGGCAAGGCAATTCAGGATTGCCTAAGTCCGGACAGGGTGGTTTTAGGCGCAGAATCAGAAGAAGTCTTCGAAACACTTAAATATCTGTATTCTCCGTTCGTAATCAACCACGACAGGTTCGTCCTGATGGACGTTAAATCATCTGAAATGACAAAGTACGTTGCAAATGCCATGCTTGCAACCAAAATTTCATTCATGAACGAGATTGCAAACATCTGTGAAGCTACAGGAGCTGACGTTCAAAAGGTCAGGCTTGGAATCGGATCGGATAAAAGGATAGGATACCATTTCATCTATGCCGGATGCGGATATGGGGGAAGCTGTTTTCCAAAGGACGTGCAGGCCCTGATCAATACTGCACAGACTCACGGCTACGAACCTGAAATACTGACTCATGTCGAAACCGTAAACAAAAGGCAGAAAATGGTTCTGGCCAACAAGGTCGTAAGCCATTTCGGAGAGGACCTCACAGGATTGACATTCACAATATGGGGACTTGCATTCAAACCGGGAACTGATGATGTAAGGGAGGCCACATCCCTTGTTGTGGCATCTGAACTAATCAGAAGAGGAGCCAAAATCAAGGCATATGATGCTCAGGCAGTGGATGAATTCAAACGTTCAATCGGCGATGAATACCTCAAATCCATAGAATTTACAACTAACCGTTATCAGGCAACAGAAGGTGCTGATGCGTTGATACTGATTACTGAATGGAAAGAGTTCAGAACTCCTGACTGGGAGCTTTTAAATCAGAACTTGAATCAGCCTGTGATATTTGACGGAAGAAACATCTACGACAATAAAATCAGGGACTACGGATTTACACTCTATCAAATCGGATGTTAATGTTTAACATATGTTATCTTAAATGATATTGTGAAAAGGAAAATCTTTTAAAATTTTCAAAATTTCACATTATTTTTCCTTTTTTTAATATATAAGTCACTTAAAGTCACTCATTTAATTTTAAAAACATAATCACATTGTTTATATAATATGTTTAACTATATAGTTACAAGGAGGGTAATAATTTGGCTTTTAGATTTTCTGTCGTGATGACTGCATACAATAGTGAAAACTATCTTTCACTTGCTATCGAGTCAATCATCAACCAGAGCCTTGACTTTAAAAGGAATATCCAGATTATTGTCATTGATGATGCAAGCGATGACCACACTCCCGATATCGCATACTATTATCAGGACAAATACCCCGAAAACATTTTCGTTTTAAGAAACCCCGAAAATCATGGTCCGGCATATTCAAGAAACCGTGGATTAGGTCATGTTCAGGGGGAATTCGTTAATTTTTTAGACAGTGATGATTTCATCACCGAATACGCTTTCAGCAAAGCACTGGACCTGTTCAAAAAGCATGATGAAATCGACATTGTTTCCATGCCTATTTATTATTTCGGAGCCAGAAAGGGTGAACATTCCCTAAACTACAAATACACAAAAACCCAGGTTGTCAACCTGTTTGAAAAGCCGGAATACGTTCAGCTTTCAGGACCCTCAGCATTCTTCAGATTTTCAAAGCTTAAAAACTACAAGTTCAATGAGGATCTGAGGGTTTCAGAAGATCCCCTTCTTATCAACCAGATGCTTCTGGACAATCCGAATATCGGGCTTTTGGACGGCTGTGCATATTATTACAGAAAACATGACAATCAGAAATCACTGATCGGTTCGTCCACTCACAGGAAGTCCTACTACACATCACGTGTGGACAACTACTTTTTGGCGCTTATAGAGTACGCCATCCAGAAATACGAAAAGGTTCCAAAATTCATACAGCATGTGCTGATGTACGATTTGCAGTGGATTTTCGAAATCAGGCGAGTAGGCCATATCCTGAACAGGGAGGAACTGGTAGAGCTTTATGCCAAGCTGATTAAGATACTCTCATATATAGAAAGCGATGTTGTGATTTTTCAAAAGTCAATTCCAGGAACATTGAAATCACATATACTGCTTTTAAAAAAGCACAATGTAAGATATCTGGCTGATAAAACAGACATAGGAAATGACGGATGTAATCATATTCAGGAACTGGATTTGGATAAGGTAAACATTGACATCTGCCAAATCGAAAACGACAGTCTATACATCATGGGATATTTAACAACCTTCACGATGGAGCCGAACATTCAGGTTAAAATCAACGACGCCAAAACCATGCAGGTCACACTGATAGATTTCCCTCAAAGGGACAACTATTCACTGAACTTCAACTACGGATTCAACCATAACTTTGAAGTGTTCATTCCTCTTGAGGAAGGCATGAAGGTGTCCTTCAAGATAGACCAGCATCAGCTGATTCCGGAATACACCCACAACTCCAGGCTTTCCAAGGTGTCAAAATACATGCTGTCCGAGAAATACCTGGTCTGTGATAGGGATGACCATATTCTGGTCTTGAGGAGAAACTATGCAAATACATTTAAAAATGAAATGAAAACATCAATCAATATTTTACGCCAAAGAGAGCCGGGCTGGAGAACCGGACTTCTTTTGAGGGTATTGTATTTCATCTATTATCCGTTCTATAAGGACAAGCATATCTGGCTTTTCATGGACCTGCCTTACAGTGCAGACGACAATGCATTCCATCTATTCAGATACATGGTCGAGGAAAACATAAGCGACGTTGAAAAGTATTTCGCCATTTCAAAGCACGACTATGAAGTTCACGATGTCGAGATAATGGCAAACAAATACCAGTCAAGTTCCAGGATGTTCAAGATAAGAAGACTTTTGGGTCTGGGCAATCCGAGCAGCGAATATCAAAAGATAGCCGATATAGGCTTTGACATTCCTTTCAGGTCAATCAGACACAGGATCTATTCGCTTTTCGCAGAGGCAGTCGTCTCATCAAACCCTGACAACAATATCATATATCCGTTTTGGGGCAATTTCGAATACCTTGCAGGCCTTGTAAGGTCAAAAACAGTGTTCCTGCAGCACGGAGTTACAAAAGACGACACATCATCATGGCTCAACAAATATGACAAGAATATAGACCTTGTGGTATGCGTTTCAGACATGGAAAGGCAATCATTCATCGACAATCCTTACGGATATCCGAAAGAGGCAATTCAGGTACTCGGTTTTCCAAGATTCGATAATCTTGAAGTTCTTGAAGACAATAAGGAGGTTATCGTAATGCCTACTTGGAGAAGACATTACAATGACCTTGAGGACGAGGACTTTGTAAGAACCACATTCTTCAGGGCATTCAACAATCTTTTAAACGACGATGAATTAATCGAATTCATCGAATCAAAAGGATACAAGCTGGTTTTCAAGCCGCACCCTAACCTGTACAAGCATATCCATCTCTTTGACAGGCATCCTAAGGTAAGTTTCATAGACAGAAGCTACAATGAAATCTTCAATCACTCATCACTGCTTGTAACAGACTATTCAAGCGTATTTTTCGATTTCGCATTCCTTGAAAAACCTCTCATATATTACCAATACGGCAAAGACTACCATTTCGACGTGGAGAGCGGATATTTCGACTATGAGACAATGGGTTTCGGACCGGTTGAAAAAACACATGATGACGTGAAAGAGGCAATCATGAGATATGTTTCAAACGGCTGTGAGATGGAGGATGTCTACAGAAAACGTGTTGAAGAGTTCTTCAAATTCAGGGACAGGGAAAACTCAAGAAGGGTTTATGAAGCAATAAAAAACATTGATTTCAACCATTAAACTATTTTTTCCAATATAGATTTCACACCATCTCTCTCCTGATTTTTCCAATTACTTCAATAATTTCAAATTGTCCATCAATTATTTTACCTATGAACGTCAAGTCCATCAGCTTAAACAGACCTTCCAGTATTTTAACCGATTTCAAAAACTAGCCTCCTTAAAGGGCAATACTACTTTTAACCCTTTAGAAGTTACAAAATATTTAAATAGATTCCGAAGATAACTTATATCAAGTGGTGATTAGATGCATGTAAAAGACATATTAGACGATTTAGGAATACGCGTAAAGCTTCCTCAGCATTGGTATTCAACCGATGTGGGTGACGAATTCGAAGAACCGAAATTAATCCAAAACGACGATATCATCAAAATAGAGGCTGCAAGCGGCGATAACAGAAAAGTGATAGTCCTTGATGTCAATGACGGCATGAGCGTCGTTACAGTATTCAGCGATGAAAAGGTCATAGGTGTAAAATACCTCAAAAACAAGGACGATTTTGAATATATCGGAAAGCCGTCCGAGCTATACTTTTAAGTACCTGCAGACAATAATGCCGCTGGCTATCCCGATTATGCAGCCAACTGCCACATCGAATGGGAAGTGCATGCCTATATAGATTCTTGAAAATCCGATTGTCAGGCTGAATGCAACAGCAAAGCACCTGACGAGAACATCCCTTCTGAAATACTCTTTCGCCTTCAAAAACAGCACGGTCATGACGCTCAGTGTTGTTGCGCTGTGGCCTGATGGAAATGAATTGGGATCAACCGATGATGTCAGAATGTGGACATGGCTCAAAACCAGATATGGTCGTGGCTGGCTGAAAAGCAGCTTGACTGGCGCGGTAATCAGAACCGCCAGTATTATCGCACCTGCAAAGAGCCTGACCAGACCGTAGTATCTGCCTGAATTGAAGACGTTCTTTCGTGTCAGGAGCAATGCGACTGCGCACAATATTGCAAGGCATGTCAGCCCGCCGGCATCGCTTATGTGGGGCATCAGAAAGTCAAGATAAGGATTGCTCAATCCGTTGTTGATAAGATAAAAAATTTCAGTATTTGCATTCATCATTATTAATATTGTTTTTCAATCGTTAATACTTGTTGTCCTCAAAACGTTTAAATATATTTTAAAATATATCCAATATTATAGAATTAAAGGAGGCTAGAAAATGGCTGATAAAAAGGCTCCTGCAGATGGCTGGCCAGTAATCAGTGGCGACTATGTTGTAGGGGACCCTGAAAGTCCGGTTGCAGTAACAACCCTTGCTTCTCACATTGAAGCCGAATTGTCCGGAGCTGCAATTGCAGGACCATGTAAGACAGAGAATTTAGGTATAGAAAAAGTAGTTGCAAACGTAATATCAAACCCGAACATTCGTTTTTTAATCGTAACCGGTGCCGAAGTGCAGGGCCACATCACAGGTCAGAGCATCAAGGCGCTGTATGAAAACGGTGCCGATGCGGATAAAAAGAAAATCATCGGAGCAACAGGGGCTATTCCTTTTGTTGAAAACGTGCCTCTTGACGGTATCGAAAGATTCCAGAACCAGCTGGAAATCGTTGATTTAATCGATACAGAAGACATAGGCGCAATCCAGTCCAAAATCAATGAATGTGTAGAAAAGGATCCGGGCGCAATCGAAGAGGATCCGATTGTCATGGAAGTTGATGAGGAAGCCCAGAAGATGGTAATCGTTAAAGGCGCCAAAAAAGACAAAAAAGAGCAATAGGCTTCTTTTTTGTTTTGCTTTTTTTTTATTTTTTTTTCATACACCTGTTTTATGTGATTTTTCACAAAATAATTTTTTTGCACTTTTCTAGAAAAGGTAATATTTATATATGATGGGGAATATAGTAAGTATTGCATCGGTACAATTTGCATTTTTTAAAAAAGTATATGTAAAAACCGATAAGTATATATAATATTATAACAAAAGTATATGTGCGGATATGTATTTTTACCAAAAAGATACATAAGAAATATGTTGCATATTTCTAAAAAAGTTGTCACCATTGTTCACATGTTTTATCTTTTGAGGTGAACATCAAATAAAAATTTAGGAGAAGTAATAATATGAATGGGATAATAAACGACAATAATGTAATCAACTGGTCTGAAAAAGTCAAAAACCTCGACAACAACATCCGAAAAGAAATCGGAATCGAAGGTGAATGCGATGCAAAGCACATCCTAATCAAGGTGCAGACAAAAGCTGCCGAATGTATCGAACCTGCATTCATCGTAGCGGAAGACGATACCTTCCTGGACCTTTTCGTCCTCTCTCCGCAGGGAGCAGGAATCACATCAACAGCTGTTTTGAAATCAAACATCCAAAGCGTTGGCGTAATCGGAGGGCTTTCAGCAGAAAAAATGGACGTAAGAGAGATACCCGATGACGTGGATGCAATCGAGGACCTTGGAGGTTTATACCAATAAACCCCTATTTTTCAGGACAGAACCATGAGGAGAAAGAAAAAGCAATCAGGAAAAAGGCATCTGAATAATGATTATTACAACAGGGAGCTGTTGCTGAACAAGAAGATAAGGCAGTTTCAAAATGACTATTACAACCTCTTAAACCCTCCGCTTCATGACGAATACATGAGGATGGATGTGCTGAGACGGGACATCAAGTACCTGCTGAGGTGCCAGGAATACCAGGTCTGGCAAAAGTCATACAACCGCAAACATGCTTATTTCGACCAGTTATCATTATTCAAATCAATGTACATAATGTGGAAAAGGCGCACCTTTTTCACCTACATTGAAGTGTATCACCAAGTACCGCACCACATCGCACTGTGGGCAAAGACCATAGGTGCAAACATGGTCCCGAACGGAGTGTTCGGAACCTAATTTTTTTATATTCCGGAGTGCAAAAATATATGCAGAGGCTAAAACATGGGCAAAGTAAAACTTAATGATATTGCGGAAGTCATATCAGGTCTTTCATATAGGCGTTATGTGGATGACCGTGAAAAAGCATTCGACGTAATTGTTCAAAGGTCAATCAAAAAGGACGGAATTCTGGATGATTTCGAAAAGATGAAGTTAAAAGAACCGAAATCACACTATTTCACAAAAAAGGGAGACATTCTTATGAAAATGCCCTACCCTTACGATGTTGTCTGCACTGACCGGGAAGGTCTTGTCGTAAGCGACAGGATTGCAATCATACGTCTCAATGAAGGCTACGACCCGTCTTTTGTAGCGCACCTGCTTACAAATGCCCATGTCAAAAAGCAGCTTCACGAACTGGGAAGCACAGAAAAAATTCCCCACACTTCCATAAAGGAAATCAAGGAACTTGAACTTGCAATTCCGGATTATGACATACAGGTCAAATGCGGCGATCTTTTAAACACCATCAACGAAAAGATCGCCGAGGATTTAAGGGTCGTCGAATACGACCGCAACCTTAAGGAAGGGATTGTGAATAAGGTCTGGGAGGGATTAGATGGCTAGGAAAAAATCCCACAACGAAGCAATCCTCAATTATCTGATAAGACAGGCGAGGCGTTCATCCGTTTCAGCCAATGCAAACTACCTGATATTATATGCATTTCTTTACAAATACCTCTCGGATAAACTTAAAAATCATCTCCTCCACCAGTTCGGAGGTGACGGTGATGACTTGAAAATATTTTATCTCACAGACGAAGGCAAAGCCGAAATCAGGGAAGTTGCCCTGAACGATCTGGGATATTTCATTGAAAGCTATGACGCATACATCGACCACTTCACCGGGGATAAGTTTGTTGAGGAATTCATACACCCGGAATTTCTCTCAGCACTTAAAAAGAGCATAGAATTCAGCAGGGACAATCCGTGCAGACAATATTTCAATTTCATCACCGAAACGCTTGAAAGATATACCAGCTTCTACGGCTATGACGCCGAGCAGGAACTCTTCATCAGCAATTATCTTCTCTCAATTTCCAAACTCGATATTGAAGAGGAGGAATTCAGCTTCAGAAGAGTCTATGATTTGATATCCTCTTCAAGGCAAATCCGCCTGACACCGACTCCGGAATACATCACACAAATTCTTGAAGAGACAGTCACCTCAAAAAAGGACAGTGCTAACAGCATTTACGATCCTTTTTTAAAGGACGCATCCAACCTGTTCAATGTTTCAGGGTATTTCAGGGAAAGCAGGATTTATGGAAAGGAAGCAAATAATCTTTACTACTTCTATAGTCTGATTAAGGCTTTCATCCATGAATGTGACTTCAGCAACGTATTTCTAAAGTGTGAAGATGCAACAGAGTCCATGGCATATGACGAGGAGCTGTTTGATGTCATAGTCTCAAAGGTCCCGAACAGGTCACGCTTTTTTTCAAAATATCATAAAAGCCAGAACCTTGAAGCTCCAAACCCCAACAAAATCGACATTAAAGAGCAGCTGATTTCACAATTGGACTTGTCAGCACTGGGTGAAGATGAAGAACTGATTAATGCCTTAAAGATAGTGGAGAAGAAAGTCGAAGCCGTTGAAAAAAACAACATCATGGACTTCAGGGGAGAATATGAAGTCCTCAAAAACAGCGAATTTCTCTTCCTGATTAATATGATAAACTGCCTTAAGGAAGACGGGATAATGGCGATTTCACTTTCACAAAACTTCCTCTTTAAAAAGTCCCTTACTGCGCTCAGGAAGTTTCTGACCTATGAAAACAACTATATAGATACAATCATCTCCCTTCCCGAAGAGTTGGGCAGATCAATAAGGCCTGAGGTAATCATCGTATTCAGGAAAAACAAAAACATTGATGATATTCTTTTCATAGATCTCTCAAAGCAGTACAGTGCGGTTTCATCTAAAAGAATCGTGCCTGGAGTAATCAGGCGCAATCTGATTCTCGACGATAGGACATTGCTCAGGGTCAGGGATGTTTTAACAAAAAGAAGGGCAATTGACAAGTTCTCTGAAATCATTTCCATTGAGGAACTTGAAAAAAATGATTTTAACCTGACTGTTTCAAGATATGTCGACACATTTGACGGGGATTTCATCAGACTCGAAGATTTGAAATCCGAAAAAAAGGAAATTGATGATAATCTTGATAAGTTAAGTAAAAAAATAGAATCGATGATGAGTGATTTGGATATGTAATCACCCGGTCTCATCAATGCCGTTTTCAATCAGGATGTCTTCATCAAAGATTTCCTCTTCCTTTTTGAAGTATGACCAGTGAATGACCTCATCATCATATTTGTAAAGTGTTCCAAGCCCGTAATCATTTTCAAATTCAAATCTGGACTCAAGAGCAACGCTCTCTTTTTTTTCAAAGCTTGCCTGTTTGGCATCTGCAATCACGCTTTCTATTTGCTCCATGTTGATTGCGAATGTTGTGTTTTCAACCTTATTGTCAATCAGATAGCTGCGCAATATCTTTTCATGATATTCTGCATATATCTGAGGGTTGTAGAATATTTCAAAACCTTTTATATCTCCGTTTTGAATTATCAGAACGCCGCTTTGGCCGTCAACAACCTTAAATGCCTTCAGGAACTTGTTGTGATCCACCTTCAGGTTGTCGTAGCTTTCAGACATTGCACTTGTAGGTGATTTGAATGATGTTTCGACTTCCAGGCAATGGATGGAATCCCAGACTTCGCTTTGGTAGTTGGATGTGTGTCTGCTTGCAACTTCCTTTGCACGGCGGGTTTTGTAGTTTGCAATGTAATCTGACTGTTTGAATTCGCTTTTGTATGCCCATCTCCCCTGCTCTGTACAGCTGACAGGAATGTTCTGGGTCTTTCCCGCACCTATTAGGATTGTACTGTTGACGATACGATTCTGATTTGCTCCAAGGATTTCTTCACCGTCAATTAAAATCAGCGGTGTGACTGCATTGTTTTTGACTGACACTGTGTTTACGCTGCTTTCATCAAGCTCCTTGACTTCCGCAAGCCCCAGTTCAAGACCTTTTTTCAGGGTAAGAATATCTGTCCTGTATGAGAGTTTGCTTTTAAGGGGCACCACGACCATGTTTTCATGGCTTTGCGGAGCTAAGATTTCAATATCAATCATCTGAATCACTTAAATAATGAATGTCGCTTTGAGGATTTTTCATCTCCTCGTTGTATTCTTCACTTGTCAGTATCTTTGCGATTACAGTGTTCTGGGTTATGAATTTCACTTTGGCGAAATAAGTATCGTCAATTTTGTCATATACTCTGCCTGAGCTCATTGTTCCCATTGCTACGGTTTGTGTGCTGTTTGCAACATAGCCGACTTTTCCGAAGTATCTCATTTCGCAGGCTATCGCTTCGTTGTCATATTTGTTTTCAGGCTCTTTAATCAATTTGATTAGGGATTCGAGTTTGAATGGCTTGAGGCCGTGGAACTTTGAAAATCCGAGCAGTGTGATGTGCATATTTTTTTCAATCCATTGTGAATTTTCCATTTTTATCACCTTGTGTATATGTTGTGTTTTAAAAATATTTAAATCTTTCATCAGGCAACTAAGTAAAATTTAAAAAAAAGAAGATTAACAGCAGATAATTTATAATCTGCCGACTTTAATTAATGATTCAACAGGAATACCTTCGATTTCTGAAAGACCTGCTTTGTCGATTAGGACAACGACACAGATAGGTTCTCCGCCCAAATCTTTAACGGTGTGGATAACCTCACGTGCTGTTCTGCCGCTGGTAATCACATCATCCACAATAACTACCTTTTTGCCTTCGACGCTTCCGAAGTTGGTACTTATGGTACCTTCGTCATCGGTCTCATCGGTGTCTTTTCTGTGCTTGTTAGGGTGGAATATTGCAAGGGAGGTTTCGATTCCGGTCATGTCCTCCAGGATGTCAGACATCATTGTGGCAAAAGGTATGCCGCTGACTGCAATTCCACAGATGACTTCAGCTTCGCCATGAGCCAATGTCATGTCACTTAAAGCACTTGAAACATAGCTTAAACGTGCTGAGTTTCCACCGATGCTTTTCCAGTTAATTGCAATGTCAGTTGGAGCATCCGGTTTTTCTTCGGTTGTTTTCTGCAGGGTCAACCATCTTGCGGTGTCCATACTTACATTAAGTTCATCTGCAATTTCTCCTGTAGTAAATCCATGTTGTCTGAGTTCCTGAGCTTTTTGAATTAATCTTTCTTTCACAATACCACCTATTCAAGTTCTTCTAAACTAATCGGTCTATGTTCTTTAGAGGATCTGTTAGCAGCAATAACCATTTTAAGAGCTTTAAGTCCGTCTTCACCAGTTATTTCAGGTTCCTTATCCTGAACAACTGAGTCAAGGAAGGATTTCAATTCACCTTTCAGAGGTTCTTCATGTTTAATTTGGATGTCCTGAGCAAATTTACCGTAAACTTCTATACTTTGTTTAATGTAGTCCACTGAAATGATTCCTGCAGTTCCGGTAAGTTCAAGTTCTCTGCGTTTGTAAGGGGTCAGCCAGTTCACTTCAATGATTCCTGTTGATTCGTTGTCGAAGCTTACCATGATTTCTGCATGGTCTTCGAATTCACTGTCGTCAAAACTGCTGTTCATTGTCCCGTAAACCTGTGTGATGTCCTCTTCAAACAGGTAGTTCATGATGTCCAGATCATGGATTGCAAGGTCGATTGAAACGCCGACATCCTTGATTCTTGGCGGAAGCGGACCCACTCTTTTTGCAAAAGCGGATACGATATCTCCAATAACTCCGTCATCAATAAGCTCTTTAGCCTTTTGAACTGCCGGATTGAACCTTTCCACATGTCCTGTTGCAAGAATCACTCCTGCCTCTTTTGCAGCAGCAATCATTTCTTCGGCTTCGTTTAATGTGAATGCAATAGGTTTTTCAACCAGAACGTGCTTTCCATGTTCGATTGCCTCCATCACGACAGAATGGTGGAATGTTGTTGGTACACATACGCTGACTACTTCAATTTCCGGGTCATCGAGCAATTCACTATATTCAGTATAACCTTTGGCACCGTATTTTTTCTCTATTTTTTTAAGTGCTCTTTCACTAACATCACTGACAGCAATCAGGTTTGCTTCTTCCATTTTATGGTATACGCGAACATGGTTTTCACCCATAGCTCCGACTCCAATGACTCCTACGTTTACAGTTCTCAATTTAATTCCTCCGTTTAAACATAATCCTCGAAAAGTTTTCCGATGCTGCCGCCAAGTTCAACTGCATCTTTTATGGAACCCTTTTCATTTTGCTCTTTAAGGATTTCTCCTTCTTTGGTTAATAATATAGAATAAATATTAAATTCTTTATCGTTTGTTCGTGCTATTGCTCCTATCGGCCATTGGCATCCAACGCCCAATTCCTCAAGCACTTTCTTTTCTGCGAGTACTTCCTGCATTGAAACATAATCATTCAGCTTGGAAATCTTATTTTTAACCTCAGAGTCCTTTCTTGTGATGATTGCCAGCGCTCCCTGACCTGCAGGTGGGGTAATGTATTTGAGCGGGAATACGGTTCTGATGTATTTTGTCAAATTCAGTCTTTTAAGCCCCGCTTCTGCCATCAGTGTGGCGTCAAGGTCGCTTTCATAAACCTTATTGATTCTGGTTTCTATGTTTCCTCTGATAGGTTTCAGTTCAAATTCCTTTTGGTAATGATTGCAGAAAGCTTCTCTTCTGAGGCTGCTGGTTCCAAGTTTTGACCCAGGTCCCAGTTCATCCCAGTTTTTCTCAGAAATTAAAACTTCATGCGGAGATTCTCTTTTAGGAACGGCCACGATTTCCAAATCTTCATCCAGCTCGGTAGGCAAGTCTTTAAAACTGTGGACGGTAAAATCAACTTCCTCTTCAAGCAGCGCAATATCCAATTCCTTGGTGAAAAGACCTTTTGAATCCATATTGTACAGTTGGGATGTTGTAATCTTATCGCCTTTGGTCTTAATAATCTCAACATCAATAGCTTCCTTGGTTATTTTTGATAAATCACTGCAAACCTGTTTGGTTTGAGCTAAAGCTAATTGACTACCTCTTGTTCCTACAATCATTTATTATCTCCGTTTTAAAAAATTTTCATAGTTATATTTATAACTTATA
Source organism: Methanobrevibacter sp. (assembly GCF_030539555.1). Taxonomy (GTDB): domain Archaea; phylum Methanobacteriota; class Methanobacteria; order Methanobacteriales; family Methanobacteriaceae; genus Methanocatella. The sequence goes on from NZ_JAUNXX010000010.1 coordinate 25,479, forward strand.
ACTATTTTTTACATTGTTAATTTTTATAGTTAATAATAATTAAATGTTTCAATTTTTTCAAAAAATACGGTTGAGTTTATCTTTGTGAAACTTTGCTGTAACTGGAGCGGTATATGAAAAGAAGGTTCTTGCTGTTTTTTATTGCGATGTCATAGCAGTCCCTGTAATCTGGGAGGTATTCGGCATTTCCTGACATTTTCCGGAGAATGCTGTGGCCGACTTCTCCGGTCAGTATCAGCCTGCAGTCAAGGGTGTTTAGAAATTCGCTCACCTTGTCCTCGTCAATCTCTTCACAGGTTATTCCGTAATCCCCGCCAACGGCAACGTAATAATCATCCAAATCGCCGATCATGTTTACGGATTCTTTTATGGCCTGTGTGTTGATTCCAGGATTGATTTCTTCTATGATGGTGCTGTTTTCTATTGTCCTTTTGTTGGTTCTTCCAGGTATTCCCTTATAGTTTTCAAGGCCTTTAATGATTTTGTCATCTTCAATTTCAAGACATATGCAGGTTAGAACAACTCCTAATACATTTGATACGTGATGGGATCCGGGTGCAAAGGTTCTGACGCTTATCTCACCGTCAACCGCTTTGCCCGATGTCGTTTTAACGTTTTTGTATATTATATCGATTGCTGTCTCGTCAAGGGAGTATGAAACGTTTCCGACATAGAAGTTAGCACTTTCATCGTCGATTGAAAACGTATTTACCTTATCATGGGCAATATCTGAATAGTATGCATCATAGCACTCTTTTTGGCATACTATGGTATCGCACATGAACACCTGTGATTTGGCTCTGCTTGCTGAGCTATGATTTCGTGCAATAGGATAATCTTCAGCGATATTTGTCAAAAGCCCCACATCACCGATTCCGCATGCTCCCAGAGAACTTTCAAAGATGGCGGATGAATATTTTCTTAGGTTTTCACTCTTAACCTTGCCTTCGGATATTTGGCAAACGGGATTCGCATTCCTGTAGGCCAGATCGACTGTTTCCTTGATGTTTGCAGGGGTGATTGAAATGTCCTTTTTCAGAAGGGTTTCATTGCCGTTTTCATATAAAATCGCACCCAGGCTTGATAGAATCAGAGGGTTTTCATCAATCAGGATTTCCTTAAGCATAAAAACGGAACTTGTTTTTCCTTTAACTCCTGTAACTTCAATTTTTGGAATGTCAGCTCCCCAGCCTTTAAGAATCTCGCCGATTGCCTGATGGTGGGTCATGAAATTATAATCCAGATTCGGGTTGAACGCTTCAATTTCCTCCTGTGTTAGCGGCAGGTGAATTGGGGATATTACGCATATCCTGCCTTTAAGTTCGGCCAAATCCTCAAGCTGCACCAGTTCCACGCCATAAATGCCAAGCATTTCTGCATCAATATCATTCAGGGTTTTATAAATGTCATATGCCTTGACTGTTTTGCCTTTTTTGGCAAGTGTTATGGCGATTTTCACTCCGCCATGGGTCAAATCGATTATTAGATAATGCATCTTAGCACCAGGAGTTGTCTTTGTGAATTCCGCCTTCACTTAATTTGTCCTTAACTTTCTTATAGAAGTATTTGGTGGATGTTCTAATCAGATAAACGTCCTTATCTGATTTTTTGAATTTGATTTCCTCTTCATATTCTGCCTCTTCGTTGAGCTGGCCGTCCATTACGAATACTGCAGTTTTTCCTTTCTTGAGCAGTTTGACAGTAATTTCACTGTTGTCGGATACGATAAACGGTCTTGCGCCAAGCTTATATGGGCAGATTGGGATGATAATGAATCCTCCGACCTTCGGATCGACAATCGGTCCTCCGGCAGACATTGCATAAGCTGTTGAACCGCTTGGTGTTGAAACAATCAGTCCGTCTGCCCGGACTTCCTCGATAATCTCTCCGTCCACCTGAATTTCGAAGTGAAGCATTTTTGCAGGTTTCTCGGTCATTATCACCACTTCGTTCATTGCGGAGTAGTTGTGGTTTTCGTGTGAAACAACAAGTTTTGACCTTTGTTCCTTGTAGTAGTTTCCTTTTAAAACCTCTTCCAGGGCGCTGAATGTATCTTTTGCTTCTATTTCTGTTAAAAATCCAACGGTTCCCATGTTTACTCCGAATATTGGGGTTTCCGGTTTCATTTTTGACTGCGCTCTTAGGAGTGTTCCGTCTCCCCCCAAAACCACTGCCATGTCGCATTCGAAATCAAAGATTCCGCAGCTTATCTGCTGGTAGTCGATGTTGAAGTTGATGTTGTCAAGCAACGGTGCAATGTCGGGGTATTTCCTTTTGGTCTTTTCTATAATCCTGTCCAGTTTAGGATTTTCTTTTAAATCCTTGAGTTTTCTTGCAAGTCTGGTTTCGATAACGACTTCACGTCCGTTGGTTAGAAGGTAATCGATTATTTTTGCTGAAAAGAGTATGGAGCGGTTCTGGTCGATTCTTCCGACAATTCCGACTTTTCCTATAAAGTCAGTTTGATTGTTGTTTAGGGTATCAATCATCTGTTTGTGAAGGATCTTGTTGTTTGCCGCAACTACGATGGTTCTTTCGTGGATGCTTAATTTGTTGTTCAGCTTTTCACCGTATTTGTCGGTAATGATTCCTCCGGCTTCTTCAAGAATCAGTTTGGATGCCGCAATATCGATTATTCTGCTTCCTCTAAGGTCGATGAATGCATCGTATCTTCCGCTTGCGACATAGGATATTTCAAGCACTACGCTTCCAAGCACTCTCATTCTTCTTGCATTGTCGACGAGCTGTGATGCTTCGGAGGTTCCGCTTTTGGTGAATCCTCCTAGGGTGATGTTGCTGATGTTTACGATGTTGCTAGGATGGACTTCCTCATTGTTCAGCCAGCAGCCCTTTCCTTTTTCGGCTTCAAAGAAGTTTCCGTTTCCGAAGTTGCTGATGAAACCCAGTTCAACATCATTCAATGTGGCAAGTCTTCCTTCGGGAACGTTTGCCACAGCTATTGAGATTCCAAAAGCCGGAATTTCCTTGATTGCATTGCTTGTTCCGTCAACGGGGTCAACCAGGAATATGAATCTTGGCTTTTCCTCATCATCCAGATCGTCACGTCTGAGTTCATGAGTCAGGCTAATGCTTCTTTTTGTTCCTTTACCAAGTTTCAATTCTCCAATTTCTTCGCTTACAATATATGACAGGACCGGAGCATTCTTTAAGATATTGATGACTTTTTCTTCGGCAACAATGTCGATGAGTGATGTTGGTGTGCCGTCGGCCCCCATTTTTATTTTTTCTCCGGATTCCGGTTTTCCGACATATGGCCTGATTGCTCGGCTTACTTCTTTTATTATTTCATAGCAAAGGTCTGTTGCGATTTTCTTATCTTGAGCATCCATTTTATCCCTCGGCAATATTATCTTTTTGATTGGCTGCCTTAGACAGCTTCGATGATTTAGATTTTATAGTTTACAGTTCACGTTTTTTCCATCATGTATCTGACCATGTGTGAGCTTCATTTTTCCAGGTCTTTAAGATGTCTGTCTTATCAGGTAGTCTTTACCTGCAACCTGACGTGTCTTCAATAGCCGCTTTAACAACTGTCATGTCACATCACCTGATTTTTTGAGTGATTTGTGATAAAACGCTGTTGGCCGTTGCCTTCAGATAATTGTATCCACTTCACGTCTTTAATTCCGTCATCTGCAAGTGCATTATCGAAAGCGCTTAGTTTTGCCGGTCATTAATCTTTTCGGCTGAAAGCGTCTATTTTCATTTTTCTTACTTTTAATTTTTAGTACTTCTCTCTAATAAAAATTTATTAATGATTACGTCAAAAATAAATTTAGGTGTACCTAATGATTTTCAATAAGTATCTTTCAATTTTCTTATCAGCATGCCTTTTCATGCTGCTGATGCTTTTAACATCGTCCGTTGTTGTGGTGTTCTTTAACGGAGGGTCTGTTCCATATATTGGAATAGCATTCGTTGTAATTTACTATTTTATCGCACGAGCATTCTACACATATCTGAGAAATGACGATGAGTATAAAAACAACAGAAAAATCACAAGCGACAAAAAAGATGAAAGCTACATCACCAAAGGCCGAAGCGATACGAAAAAGGTCTTTCTTGTAGTTTGGGTTTTGATAATCCTGCTTCTCTCGGCAGTTTCACTCTGGCTTTATTCATTTAATAATGGTCTGCTTTAATTTTTTTCAATTCTTTTAAAATAATCGAATACTTTATATAAAATAGAAAATATAGTCTATATTAATCTAATAATATTCCTTATTATAAGATTATAAAAACCGGTTTTTATTAAAATGGAGGAAAATTAATGTCAACAAAAGTTGTAGAAATTAAAACATTAAAAGTTGGAAAATATATTGTTTTAGGCGGAGAAGCTTGTAAAATTATCAGTTATACTACTTCATCTCCTGGTAAACACGGTGCAGCAAAAGCAAGAATTGAAGCTGTAGGCGTATTCGATAACCAAAAAAGAAGTCTCGTAAAACCAGTGGACAACAAAGTAGATATCCCTATTATCGACAAAAGATTAGGTCAAGTTATATCTATCCAAGGCGACAACGTTCAAATAATGGATATGGAAAACTACGAAACCATCGATTTACCAATGCCTGAAGACTTGAAAAACGACATCGTCGAAGGTATTGAAGTTGAATACATCGTCGCTTTAGGAAACATGAAAATAATGAGAACTAGAGGATCTGCTTAAGTTCTCTTCATATTTTCCTTTTTTTAGATAAATTATGCTTTTAAATACTTATGAACCGTGGAAATTTGCATTTTCTGCGGAAAATGATGAAATCAAAGAAAATTCATATGGGATAATCGGAGTTCCCTTTGACAGCACTACTTCTTATCACTCCGGTGCACGTTTAGGACCAATCGTTGTAAGAGAAGCATCCTTTGGTTTTGAAAAATACAATACTGTTTTTAACAAGGACCTGACAGCCACCTTTTACGATTTCGGCGACGTCAATGTTGTTCCCGGAAACTGTCAGAAAACCTGTGAAATCGTCAGGGAAACTGTTGATGAACTTTTAAGCTTAAACTTAAAGCCAATAATAATCGGAGGCGAACATTCAGCATCCATAGGGGCAATCGCCGCATTAATCGAAAAGTACGAAAAGCTTACTGTGATACACTTGGACGCCCACAGGGACCTGGCCTTCGAATTCATAGGCGAGAAATACTCTCATGCAACAGTAATGAGGCGGGCTCATGAAGCGGGAGCTAACCTTGTACAGATTGGAATAAGATCATCATCCCTTGAGGAAGAGGAATTCATAAAATCAACTTACAATATCCAGACATTCAAGAACAGGGATGTCCACAAGCACATGGACGCAATCGAATATTACCTGACAAATATCGATGGCCCAATCTATATTTCGATAGACATGGATGTTTTCAATCCGGCAATCGCTCCAAGAGTTGGAAATCCGACACCTGGAGGACTTTTCGTTCATGATATTGAGACAATCCTTGAAACATTGTGTCATAAAAACATTGTGGGATTGGATGTTGTTGAAACCGCCAGCAACAAGCTGGGCGAGGCCACAGCAGTCGTCGCATCAAAAATCATTTATGATTTCCTGACTTTGATAGAATAATCTTATTAATCATATTGACAAATATTATACTATGAAGATTAAGGCACCTCTGGTTATGGAAGCGATTTTTATCTTGATTGCCTTTTTGGTTTATTTTATAACATCCAATACGTTTTTTATATTCAATTTCCTGTATATCGGAACTGCGATAGCTATAGGTGTTTTTTTAATGTCCAATAATTTTAGATATGGTCGAAACATAATAATGCTTGCTGTCGGTTCATATTTGCTGTTTTACGTAAGCATTTTGGGTCATGAAAGCTTATCATTATCAGGGTTCTGGTATTATCTGTTTTTAGGCGTTTTTGAAGCAGCAGTAATTCATTTTTTAGTTGCAAAAATCCTTGGTCCATTCATTTTCGGAAGGGGATGGTGCGGATATGCCTGCTGGACGGCGATGGTGCTGGACTTGCTGCCTTACAAGACTCCAAATCATGAACGGAAAAATTGGGGTTATGTCAGATATGTTCTTTTTGCAGTTATTCTGTGTTTCGTTTCCGGACTATTCATATTCAAGGTAAATAATCTTGATGAAATCATATTCTACACATTCATCGCAGGAAACATAATATACTACATTCTTGGAATCTTTCTTGCATATCATCTGAAGGATAATCGTGCATTCTGCAAATATGTTTGTCCGATTACAGTATTTTTAAAATTGTCAAGTTACTATTCAATTCTAAGAATTAAGGTTAACAACGACAAATGCAACGAATGTGGAAAATGTGTTAAAAAATGTCCTATGGATGTTAAAATATTGGATGATTCAAGAAAAAGAGAAAATGGTACAGAATGCATCTTATGCCTTGATTGTGTATATAATTGTCCTAATAATGCATTAAAACTTTAATTTTATCGTTGTTAATCAATGTTCATTTAATGATTAATCATGAATATTCATCGATAATCTTATAACATTTATTTAACATAAATACTTTTATCAGATATTTACGTTTTTCTGATGAGGTGTTATATGTTGGACAATTTTTTCAAATTTAAGGAAAATGGAACTGATTTCAAAACTGAAATCATCGCAGGTATCACCACATTCCTTGCTATGGCTTACATTTTGGGAGTAAACCCTGTTATCTTGGCTGATGGTGGAATGCCTGCTACCGGAGTATTATTTGCAACAGCAGTTGCTTCCGGTATTGCATGTATAATTATGGGGCTAGTTGCTAAATATCCAGTCGGATTAGCTCCAGGTATGGGACTGAACGCATTGTTTACATATACTATTATATTGACAATGGGAAACACATGGGAAACAGCGCTTGCAGCAGTATTCATTTCAAGCATAATCTTTTTAATAATTACCATTTCCGGTTTAAGGGAAGCTATCTTGAACATCATTCCTCTTGACTTGAAACTTGGTATCGGTGCGGCAATCGGATTCTTCCTGGCATTTTTAGGTTTAAAAGGTGCAGGAATCATTGTAGCCGATCCGTCAACTTTCGTCAGTATGGGTAACCTTATGGCCGCTCCGGCTCTTCTTGCATTGATAGGTGTCATAATTACATTGATATTGTATGTAAGGGAATTCCCTGCTGCAGTATTTGTAGGATTGGTCGTCACTGCAGTAATCGGTTTAATATTCACAGCACTCGGATTTGGTACAGGAGATATATTGATGCCTACCGTTCCTTCACAATTCATTACCACCAATTTTGATTTATCTCTCTTCGGTGGATTTGTTAAAGGATTCGGACAGCTGTTCACCAATATTCCGAACCTGATAATGATGCTCTTCTCACTTGTATTCGTGACATTCTTCGATACAACAGGAACCTTGATGGCATTAGGAAGACAATGCGGATTCATCGATGAAAAAGGTCAGGCAGTGGGTATTGAAAACGCATTTTTAGCAGACGCTGTCGGCGGTATCATCGGTGCGATATTCGGTACAAGTACAGTAACAGCATACGTTGAAAGTGCAACAGGTATTGGTCTTGGCGGTAAAACAGGTCTGACAGCTATCGTTACCGGTATACTGTTCATATTATCAATATTCTTCACACCATTGATATTGGCATTATTTACCTCTCCGGTCACCTGTGCAGCATTAGTGATTGTCGGTATCTTGATGATCGTGCAATTGAAAGAGGTTCAATGGGACAGTCTGATTGTTGCGGCTTCCGTATTCATGACCATTATCATGATGATTTTAACTTACTCCATTTCATTAGGTATCGCTTGGGGATTCGTAGTCTACGCAATTGCAAGCCTTGCCAGCGGAAAAACAAAAGAGTTAAGTTGGGGAATCTGGGTACTGGTTATAGTATTTGTAATATATCTGTTCTTCGGACTTTAGACTCATTATATGAGTCTAACTTTTTTTCTTTTTTTTAAAATCAGTCTTTATAATCTTTTTCTACCTTGTTCAGGTAGTATTTGCCTTTATCGGTGATGCTGTAGAACCTGTATCTTTTGTCCTCTTCGTTAAGGCATTCCACAAGTTCCGCTTCTTTTAGGGTCTTCAGGTATTTGGAGACATGGTTGCTGTTGTCGTTGATGTCCTTGCTGATTTTTGAAGGAATCTTGTCCTCCTTTTCAAGGGATTTCAACACGTTAATTCTTTTTTTGGACCTTGCAAGTAAAGAAATAATGCTCATGTCATCCTTTTTGCTCATGATTAAAAATTTAATTTTAGCTATTTAATAGATATCTATACGATATTAGCATGCTAATAGCAATGTTTATATTATGTGTATAACATAATTAATTATGCACATGAGGTGGAGTTCATGAACAAAAAAATTATCTTAATGCTTCTGATAATTATGGCTTTTATTTCCATAATGGCCGTAGGTTCTATCAAATCTAGTCAGGACTTTGACGGACAGTTCACAATGGACATTCCTATCGGTCATAATTTTCGGGATGTGGCATATTGCCTTCCAAATGGGGCACTGGGTTGTTCTAGAGAATATCTGGATGAGGATACAGGATGTGAACTTGAAGATGATGATATCATGGTTTGCTATTATAATGATTCATATTTGGTGGAAGGGGAGTCAAATGCATGGCAACATGCAGTAAATGGGCTTACAACATCCTATTTCTATGAAATAGCTCAGGATGATGGAAATTCATTGGTATTGACTAATGATATTGGCATGAAAATGATGCCTCCGTATCTTGTTGGTGTTAAGAATGATGATGGAAGCAAAGCGGTATTTGTTGGTGGATACCATCTTGATGATTTGAAAAGATATGCAAATTCGGTTGAATTTAAATAGGTTTTAGGTGTTAAACATGTTGGTTCGTAATTTGAATTTTTTATCCATACCAAAAGAATTCGCAAAAGTTGAAGTTGATATATATGATGGAAAATCAATCGCTTTAGTTTATATAGAAAACAAAGGATATTCATTGGTTTTAAAAGAAGGCGAAGAGATAGATTCAGTATTTCTGCTAAAAACTGACATCCTTCCAAGCAATGTTAATGAGCATTCAGACAGAAACGATTTCATCAATGTAATTAAAATGTTGTTGGATAAGGTTTACAGCGTTTCAGATATTAAGGAATATGAAAAACAGCATCAGGAACACGTGTTCTTAAGATTGATGGATATGTTGAATGAAGGAACTGATGTCGTTATGATTTCAGAGGAAACCTCAAAGACTTACACTGACATTGAAAAAGGATTCATGAAGTTGGAAATTGATATTATGGATAATAAGATTAATTCTTTAAATAGTTCTATCGCTGATGTTTCTAGCAATTTGGATTCTACTGTAAGAGATATGGAAGAAAATTCCTGGGGAAACAAAATTAGAAAAACAATGGATCAAAACAATTGGGGTTAAATCATGGTCAAATGTCAAAATTGCGGGGCAGAAGTTGTAGGGTCTGATTTCTGCTTTAATTGTGGTGAAAAAGTGGAAAAATACGAAAAAGACTCTGGAATATGTCCAAAATGCGGAACAAAAAATGATAAAAACACAACATTCTGCCGTGAATGTGGTCATAAATTGGATAATGGTGCTTCCCTATCTTTCAAACAACAGGAATGGAATGCAAGACGTGATGAAGTTCTTGCAAGATATGATAGGCTTGCAGAGGAATTCGGAATTAAGGATGAAGATTATTTCTTAACCAGTGTTGAACGTTTCAATATGTTAGAAAAATCAACTTCTAAACATAAAACTATCAATAAATTCGTTTCAGGTTATAATCCCAACAAATTCATTGGTAATGAGACACAAATTGATGGATTTTTCTTAATTAAAGAAAACAAATTTGTTTTCATGGAAATTGATAATCGGGACTTTAAAAAGGTCAATGCAGGGATAAACAATTTCTATTTTGATAAAATTGTCTCAATGAGAGTAACTAAAAGGTTAGGCGATGAAAGCAGATATGAAGATATCACTAAACGAGCCTGGACATCTCCACATGATATCAGAAGGGATATTCAAAATAAGATAGCTTCTCTTAAGGCAACTAGATTTAAAGATATGGTTGCTAATAATGACAGTGCAAACATGTTTGATAGGTTATTAATAAAATTAGTCGACAATACCTCTTACGAGATTAGACTTCCAAGTTATGAATTTGGTCAGAATTTAGTAGATTTATATGAGTCTTTAAGAGATAAGCCTCAAACAGTTGTAATTGAAAACCAGTCTTCCGAACCAACTAAAGCACAACAACTAAAAGAATTTCAGGAACTGCTTGAAAGCGGTGCAATAACAAAGGAAGAGTTTGATCAAATTAAAAATGATTTATTGTTTAACTGAGGGCTTGATTATGGTTAAATGTAGTCGTTGCGGGATTGAAATAAAGGATGACCACAATATCTGCCCCAACTGCGGAAATGACTTAACTGACTTGGATGAATCATCACTACAATCTGATGAAAATAATGCATGCAGCAATTGTGGTGCTGCTTTAAAGGAAGACGCCACATTCTGCGATAAGTGCGGAAACAGGATTGATGGTGCTGATGAAGTTCCAAAATGTGAGAGTTGCGGGTCTGAAATTCCTGAAAATGTTTTGTTCTGTCCGACATGCGGTGCTAAAGTAAAGCAGAAACCGCAGGTAATTAATAGAGCATGTCCCAATTGTGGATTGGAATTGGAAAATGACATTGTATTTTGCCCGGAATGTGGATCTAATGTATTTGCTGGCGAAAAAAATGATGCAGTAATTCAATCAGCTGTTTTGAGTAATAGTTTTTTAGATAAAATTAATTTGAATGTTATTATGATTCCCACTGCCCTATCTGTAATCACATCAATAATATTATCTTTGATAGGACTTTTAATTGGATTTTCATGGTTTTCATTCATTCTGGCCATTATAATCAGTGTCGGATTTTTCTCCGCAACAATCAATAACGAAGCTAATGCGACAGTATCTGGGTTAATCACAGGGCTTATTTTAGGTCTTTTAGAAAATCCTTTGGTGGAATTCTTATTTGGTGCTTTTGTTTCAGGATTTTATGAAGGATTTTTCGGAGGTCATCTCTTAATACTGATTGTTTTGGGAATAATCTGTGCGTATATTTCAAATGTTTTTCTTAAAAGCAATGTTAGGGGAATTGTTGAGAAATTGGGAATTTCTTGGCTATAATTCTTTTCTTTTTTTTTTGACTGATTTTTTTACAATACCATTAAATATCACCAAAACCTATATTTATAATATTAACAAATGGAGCATAATATTATGAATAAACGAACTATTGAGCTTTCTGGCCATATCATTGACTCATTGACATTAACCAAGACAATGGGCATAATCATGGACAAGGGCGGAGAATTTGACATATTGGAAATCGATGTTGGACGTAAAAAATCAGATGTCAGTCATGCAAAGATTGAAGTTTCAGCGGATTCTCCCGAGTTGTTGGATTCTATCCTGGATGAACTGTCTGTTCTTGGCGCATCAGTTGATGATATCAAGGAAGTCAAATTAGTTGCATCAACAAAAGATAAAGTTGCTCCTGAAGGTTTTTATTCATCATCCAATCATACCACTCACATTTTCTATGACGGTAATTGGATACCTGTTGAAGAAATCGAAATGGACTGTTTGGTTGTTGTAGATGAGGATGAGAAAAGAGCTTTTGTAAAGCCAATTGCAGATATTAAAGTTGGAGACAAGGTTGTTGTCGGTCTTGACGGAGTCAAGGTTACTCCTCCTCACAGGTCAAGGGACGAGCAGCAGGTGTTCGAGTTCATGAACAGTGAAGTGTCTTCAGAAAAGCCATTGATGAATCTGATTAACGGCATTGCCGGTGAAATGAAAGAAATCAAGGCCAAAGGTGGAAAAATCGGTATTGTCGGAGGGCCGGCTATTGTTCACACAGGCTCAGGCAAATATTTGGCTTCTCTGGTTAAGGAAGGCTATATCGACGTAATCATGGCGGGAAATGCTCTGGCCACCCACGACATCGAATCAAACCTCTTCGGCACATCATTGGGCATTGAAGTGGATACAGGCAAAATCGTGGCTCATGGCCATACCCACCACATGAGGGCCATCAACAGAATCAATCGCTCAGGTTCAATCAGGGCTGCCGTTGAGGACGGAACCCTGACCGGAGGCATAATGTATGAATGTGTTAAAAACGATGTTCCATTTGTCCTTGCAGGTTCCATTCGTGATGACGGACCTCTTCCGGATGTAATAACTGATGTTGTCGAAGCTCAGAAACTGATGAGAAAATACGCTCAGGAAGTGGACATGGTAATCATGATTTCAACAATGCTCCACTCAATCGCTACAGGTAACCTGCTTCCTTCCAGAGTCAAAAGTATCTGTGTGGACATCAATCCGTCCACAGTTACCAAACTCTCTGACAGAGGAAGCGCACAGGTTTTAGGTATTGTAACAGATATCGGGACATTTCTGCCCCTTCTTTATAATGCACTGCACGAGGAGTGAGAGATATGATATTTTCAGCTTATATTTTGGACGTCTTGACAGAATCCATCTATCCTGCAAGAATAACAATTGAGGATGGTGTTTTTAAGGAGATTTCTCCAATCAACATGACTGATGAGACAAAAATAGACGTCGAGGGCCTGCTTGTTCCGGGGTTCATCGACTCCCATATTCATATTGAAAGCAGCATGATAACACCTGCCCAGTTTGCAAGGATAGCCGTTCGCCACGGAACTACTGCAGCAGTATGCGACCCCCATGAAATCGCCAACGTCTGCGGAATCGAGGGTATAGAGTTCATGATTGAAAACTCAAAGGAAGTTCCCTTCAATTTCTATTTCACAGCACCTTCATGTGTTCCCGCAACTGCTTTTGAAACATCCGGTGCCAGTCTCGACGCTTCAGACATCGAATACCTCCTTGAAAAGGATGAAGTTGTCGGTCTTGCTGAGATGATGAATTTCCCGGGAGTTATCGATGGCGATGAGGAGGTTTTAAGGAAACTTGAGATTGCAAGAAATTCCGGAAAGCCTATCGATGGTCATGCACCACTTGTAACCGGTCGGGATTTGGATAAATATGTCGCTCAACATATAGTAACCGATCACGAATGCAGTAATTTTCATGAAGCTTTGGAAAAAAAGCAGAAAGGCATGAAAATTATGGTACGTGACGGGTCATCCGCTAAAAATATGGAGGCTCTATTTGATTTTTCGGAGAAGTTGAATCACCTGAAAAAACAGGACGGGTTCAGCATCATACCGACAGAAATAATCGAGAGAAGACTGCACTCTCCGATATTTGACTTCATCGTAAGCGACGACAAGCATCCCAATGACCTGATTGAAGGCCATCTCAACAAGTCCATCAAAAAAGCGGCAAATTTAGGAATCGATGTCATACAGGCCATTGAGATGGTGACAATCAATCCTGCAACCCACTTCGGCCTTGATGGCGGAGCAATCGTAACAGGCAGCAAGGCTGATTTCGTCATAATCGACAGCCTGCATGATTTGAATGTCCTGAAAACATACATAGGTGGTGAATGCGTATTCGACGGTGAAAACGTATTGTTCGACGTCGGTGAGGTCTCAGTCAAAAACTCCATCAATGCATCCAGAAAATCCGCAGATGACTTTGAAATGTTCTTCGACGGGGATGAATGTGAAGTCAATGTAATAGAATGCTTCAATGGTGAGCTGTTAACCCAAAAGGCAACCGCAAAACTCAAATGCAAGGACGGCAAGGTTTCATCTGATATCTATCAGGACGTATTGAAGATAGCTGTCGTTGAAAGGTACGGCGGCGAAAACGTAGCCAACGGATTCATCAAGGGATTCAACCTTAAAAAAGGTGCAATCGCATCATCCGTTGCCCATGACTCACACAACATCATTGTTGTAGGATATGACAGTGAAATGATGGCCGAAGCTGTAAATGCGGTGATTGACAATAAGGGTGGAATAGCTGTAGTGAGCGAAGACTTCTCGGATTCACTTTCCCTTCCGATTGCAGGGCTCATGAGCAATGAGGACGCTTATGTGGTATCGGAAAAATTGGATACTCTGCATAGGATGACAAAGGCGCTCGGATGCACACTGGACGCTCCGTTCATGACAATGGCATTCATGGCACTTTTGGTAATTCCTTCTTTGAAAATCTCAGATAAGGGATTGTTCGATGGTGATGCGTTCGAATTCATTGACGTTATAAGAAATTAGGGTTCATACCCTCTTTTCATCAATTCTTTTTTTATCTCGGCCATTGCAAGCTTGTCCTTCTTATAGCCGACTTTATTGACTATACGGCTGCATTCCCTAAATCTTTTAAGATATTGCTCTTTTTGAGCCTCATCAACAATATCGAAACGGGAATAGTTGGCCAAAGACTCTATGACGCATCCGAAACTTCTGTTGAATGCTTCAGTTGGCCGGCTGATAATCAAATCTGTAACCTCTGACTTGATTACAATTGCTTCGCCTTTCTTTTTTATAGGATCGCTTTGCTTGACTGCTTCCTTAAGACTGATTACCTCACATCTGAAATAGGCATCAGCACATTTTAAGCTGTTGTCTTCATTGAAATAACTTTCAGGCAAATTCCCCAGAGTTGACAATGCAAACACTTCAGGGTCGTGAGTGATGTTAACAGTAAACTCCCTTTGGGAGATAATGTTGTCTAATGTGTGGCTTCCCTTAAAAATACGGTTTAAGATAGTCCCCTTGCCTGCACATAGCACTCCTATGGGTGCTGCATTTCGAACATTGTCACAATTTATGCTGGTGATAATTGTCTCATACTGCTTTCCTTTTTCCATTCCGATTAACGTCAAATCAATTTCCATAGTTATCATAATTTTAAACTAATTTAAAAATACTTTTATATATGTTTTAACAATATATTAATATTATTAATTAATTTTAAGGGGTTTAGCTTATGAAATATAAAATGTATGATGAAATGATGGAGCAGCCGGAATCACTTAGAAAAACATTCGAAAGTGAATTCTCCACTCTGCAGGAAGTCTCCAATATGATTCCTGATGCGGATAAGGTATACCTGATTGGCTGCGGCAGTTCCATTTCAACATGTTACAGTGTTAGGGATGCAATAAGAATGTCTTCCACCAACATTGACATAGAAGTATACACAGGTTATGAATTTTACTACAACAAGAGATTACAGGAAAACGAGAATACTATAGCTATTTTCACATCCCAATCCGGTGAAACAGCCGATACTTTAGCATCCCTCAGAAGGGCAAATGAGTATGGGATTCACACAGTTTCAATTTCAAACGAACCGGACAGTTCAATGACAAAAGAAGCTAAAACTCCAATTGTTACCAGATGTGAAACAGAAACCGCCATTCTGGGCACAAAAACTTACATCACCCAGCTGGCCTGTCTTTACCAGATTCTGTTCAGCGCATCAGATTATGAAAACAAGACAGAACTATTGGCCCAATTGGCTGAAATGCCTAAGATGCTCGAAAAGCTATTGCTTCTAACCGAAGATGAAAATAAGGCTCTGGCTGAAAAGCTTAAGGATGAGGACATATTCTACTGTTTGGGAAGCGGTCCAAACTTCGGTCTTGCCTACAAACTGGCAATGACAATGCTTATGGAAGGAGCAATAAAACATGCCTGTCCTGAATATTCAGCTGAATTCAGGCATGGTCTGATTGAAAGGGCAGAAAAGGATGTTCCGGTCATAATCTTCAGGTCTGATTTAGAATCCGATGAAATCACTCAAAAGGCAATTGATTTTTGCGAAAACCTGGAAGCAAAATTAATTCTTTTTGATTTGAAGGATTATGCCGATGTAGATAAACTCCTGTCCCCATTCATTTTTGTGATTCCTCTTGAATGGTTCGTATATTATCTGGCACACTTCAACGGCGAGGATCCGGGTGCTACAAGACACATCGGAAAAGTAAGATATTAAAATGTAGATTCAATCTACATCAACCTATTTTTTTAATGTAAAGTTTTTTCTTTATCTTAAGTGTGCAAGAATATCACGACTTCTTTAATTCGTGAATGAATTGCACAAAAATGGGAGAGTATGATTACTTTTCTAATGCTCTCTTGCCAATTTTAAATATATATCTTTTTAATATATTGTGTATTTGTAGTATTATTATATTTGTGTGTTGAGAATTTATGGTTGTTAAAGTGGTTAATAAAGGTTTGGAGGTCAGGTTGTATCCTAAAGGTGATATGGTTTATGTTTTTAATCAGAATATTGGTAATGCGCGTTTTGTGTGGAATCATCTTTTAGATGAATACCAAAAGACCTATTCTTTGTTTATACAACATGGATACACTAAATTAAAATGCAATATGACTACATTTAATACTATGTTGAAAATGCTTAAAAAGGAGCATTCATTTCTTGGTCTTTCAGAGTCAAGTAGTTTACAGCAGGTATATCGTGATCTCATAAATGCTTTTAATAAATTCTTCAAAAAAGGTGCTGGATATCCACGGTTTAAATCTAAAAGTAATCGTAAACAATCATTCAGGATACAAAACAATAAAAATATCCGAATACAAGGTAACCAGATTGTTTTTCCAAAAATTGGACAGGTATACTTTAGAACCAGCAAAGAATACAAAAAATCTTAAACAACTCGGATACTAAAATCAACAACGTCACCATAAAAAAACACAACGGCAAATACTATGAAGTATTCAATGTCAAAACAACCATAGAAGTGTTTGAAAAAACATTTGACCGTATAGGAATTGATTTGGGATTAAGAACATTAGCAACTCTAAGCAACGGACTAGAGAAAGCCAATCTAGACGTATCCTATGAGGAAAAAATGATCAATAAATACCAAAAAACACTATCACGGAAAAAATACATGAGCAAAAGATACCAAAAAACACAACGAACATACTGGAAATGGATTGATAAAAAAACAAACAAATACGAGACGCATACCACCAAATAAGCCATGATTTAGTACAAGCTTATGACCTAATCTGTATGGAAGACCTAAACATCAAAGGAATGTTCAAAAACAAGCACGGGAGCACTAAACTTCAAAGAATAGCACTATGCTCACTAGTAGAAAAAATCCGCTACAAAGCACAATGGCACAATAAAAAATTCATACAAGTCAACCGATGGTTCCCATCAAGCAAAAAATGCCACCACTGCGGATACTACAACCACGACTTAGAATACGAAAAAGAATGGACCTATCCAAAATGCAAAAAACACCACAACAGAGACATAAATGCCAGTAAAAACATACTAAACGAAGGAATAAATGTTCTTCAACATGAATTATTAATGAACCTCTGGAACAGGGGGGATAGCACGGTATATCTAGGTGCATTAGCATCTACAGCCCGTGAAGTAAGAATCCTCGAGCTCCACAGCTCGAGGTAGTTCAAATGCCTTAAATTACAAAACTATTGTTCGGTGATAGTTATGAAAAAATTTTTAGGCATGATGATATTCATAATGATCGGTGCAATTGTATGTGTTGGCGCAACAAGTTTGCAAACACATGATTTTGAAAATTTCACAGCAGATATTCCGACCAACTCAGATATCCATACATATGCAAGCGGAACTCTTCATAATGTGGATTCACGTTATCTTACAGCAAGCAGTTTGCAGAACGCTTTGGCAACCTCATCAGATGTCCACAGAAACTATGAGGATGAGGAAAATGACATAACATATGATTTCCAGGATATTCCTGAAAACGGAACCTACGCTGACGAACTGGGCTCTGATGCTGAAGATTTGGGAACACAGGATGGATTGATTTGTTACAATATGTCTTACGGTTCACATAAGGAGTACTGTGTGATAAAAGAACAAAAAAACCTATTCATTTTCCCTGGAGACCACTACGTTAAAATCACAGGTCATGATTTGGAATTGTTAAAAGAAATAGGTAAAACAGTAGAATTTAAATGAGATTAACACAATATTAATCTCTCTTATTTTTTTTAAAAAAGGGATAAAATGTAGAAATTTATTCTACATTGACTTTATGTTTTGGTATAATCAATTTTGGAACAGTAATGGTTACGATTCCGTTATTGAATTTGGCAGAGATATTTTCAATATCAATGCTGTTAACGAATCTGACGGTTTTTACACATCTTCCAGCTTTGAGGGAAGTGGAAATGACTTCAGCCTCATCTTCATCATCGAAATCTTCAATGTATGGTTTGAATGTAGCTTCGATGGTAATGTCGTTGTCTCCAGCTTCAATTAAGATTTCTTCTTTATCAATACCTGGAACAGCAACTTTTATGAAGTATTTGTCTTCAGTTTCGATTAAATCAGCATCTAAGCTTTGTACAGTAGTTTTTTTGTAATCGTTATATCTTTGATCTGCGTTTTTCTGCATGTTTTTGAGACTTTCCTTGAATTCTTCAATGCTTTTGGAAAGGTCATTAATTACATTGTCTGCAATATTTTTACCTTTTTCCTTGGTCTCTTCGTATTTTTCTTTTTTCTCTTCTTTTTTGTCTTCGAATTTGTCCTTTGTTTCATCAATTTTTTCTTCGAATTCTTCTTTTTTATCGGAAATTTTGGTTTCAATAGTTTCACTGTCTACCATAATTTTCACGCTCCTTTTTTTGATGAAATTTATGATTGTATTTTATTTACTTTTTGTTACTATATAAAGTTTTCTATTTTTATTACTAAAAGTTATTTAAAAAATAATTATTTTAATTTTTGATTTATCATATTTATGAGGTTCTATTTCATAAATTTCATTAATTATTTTCTCAATATATTTAATAAGTGTCATTAAATGGTTAGAATTAAATAAAATTCTTTTTTTTACATTTGATTTAAAATGATTTTAATTGAGTGGGGTAACTATATGTTTTGTTCATGATGTCCTTTGGGTAGGCATATTTTTTCACTAAAATATATTAATTGTTGTTTTGAATATTGCTCCATAATATATGTTGCTATTTCTATTCGCTGGACTTCAACACATATCTTTCGTTGGTCAATGTTGTCTCGTCCTGCTGAATTGACGGTCTTAAAACAAAAAGTATTATTCATTGAAAAAAAGTAATAATTATTCTAATTACATTCTAACTGCAATTTTTACTTGAGTATAGGCATATAAAAACTATTTAAGCCATAAAATCAAATGTTATAAGTAATCAAACTCTTGACCATAGGGGGTGGTATTATTTTAGGTAGGATAATATTGCCATTGGTAGGATTTGAAACTGATGTTTTAATGAATGCTCCCTTTGGCAAAACCACTAATTTGATAGGAGGAATCCTTATGAGTGTCCAGAAGAAATTTTGGATTGGGGTGCTCATATACACCATCATTTCATGGTGTGTGGCATCCTATCTCATTTGGGTTATATATTGACTAAAATGAGGCCATAATGATTTCACCTTTAAATTGTAGAAATCATCAAATATTATAATGATTGTTTTTCAATGACCTTAAAAAGTCATATTTGGGTTTGTTTATTTATAATGGACACTTTCTACAATTTATAAATTAAACATAATAAAATTTATATATCAAATATTTCAAATAATATCATAGAGTTTAAAATCCACCTTTCTGGGTTACTTAAATTCTAACAAATTAGTGGTTTAATTCAATGTCTATCTACCTAAACATGTGAAAACATGTTATAGGCATTGAAATTACTAATATTACTATTAATTTTAGTTTTTTTTAGCAGATTTAATTGTATTGTAAAAAAATAGTTTGATTTATATTAATTCTATAAACTATGTATGTTTCTGATATTATGAAAAAGGATTCTAAATTTTTCAAATATATTATTTTAACCGATCCGGGGAGTTTGTCAATGACAAAAAGGATATGCATTATTCTTATTCCTTTAATTTTTATAACTTGCCTGTTATTGCACATGTTCATCACTTCCCATGAGGTTTTAGTACTTTTATGGCTATTTGGGATGTGGGTGTTCTTCATGGGTTTAGGTTATCCGTTAATCTATTTTGAAAAATATGAAGAAAAGTATGGATGGTACTCCAAAATAAGGTTTGGAGCTACCTATCAGATAATGTCCAAAACTTATTCTTATCTGATTCCTGGGCTGATAGTAAATATTATATTTGTAGGTTTGATTCTTGAAAATATAACAAAAGCCTCTTTAGTTGCTTTTGCATTCGTACTTCCGTTTTTAGCTTTATTTTTCAGGACTGATGTTTTCAACGACAAT
>NZ_JAUNXX010000085.1 GCF_030539555.1 Methanobrevibacter sp.
GCCTGGAATTGGAGAATTAAACTATACTGTGACAAATAGCACAATAGTCCCTGCAACATATCAACTGGATGCTAAAGAAAGCGGGAATAAATTATATTTAATTACTTGTGACCCTATTGGTTCAACAGAGAACAGATTAATTATCCAAGGTGAGTTAACTGATAAAAATCCAATAAATGAGAAAATTATCAAAGATAACCCTCAAGAATCAAATGCCTTAATTATATCAGCAATATTTTTAGTTATTGGATTAATATTTGCTTATTTTTACCCTAAAGACAATAGAGTATATATTTTAGCTATTGTTTTAATAATATCCGCAATATTATTCTATTGCTGTGTTAATCCAATTCCGTCTGGTTTGATATATGATAAAATAATTTGGTTAAATGGAGGAATTTAATGGACGTTGATGAAAAGTACTTTTCAAATATCTCAAAAAGAGAAAGAGCCATATTCGAAGGTGCCATAAGTATGGGGGCATTATTCCATCAATTTGTAGGAACACCTGTAAATAAAAGCACTAAAAAAAGTCTGGAAACAAGTATGGAAGAATCACTGAAATTACAGCCTGCAATTGAAGACGTTGAAGTTGAAATTAGATTCGATAAACTAGAAGAATCAATGACAGAATTCAACTATACCTCCCTTACCGGAGACATGTTAGATGTTAGAATATTTACAATAGTAGATAATGTTAAAGCAACCATACGAATAGAATTTATTGAAGAGCTTAACTATCCGTTGATGTATGTGGAAAATATAGAAGAACAATAAGTTAGTAGATTTCTTTTAAATCTTCTAACAATTCTTTTAAATGGTTTTTTTTAATATGATTCATCAATACTATTCTAATTGCGATAGGACATTTAGCAACAGAAACTTTCCAACCTAAATTTTCCAATTTTTTTGCAAATTCATGGGCTTCAATTTCAGGATGGTTGAATGCTAAAATATTCAATTCCGGCTCACAAATAATCTCATATCCTATAGATTCCAATCCTTCTTTTAAAAAATAAGTATTTTCCATTAAATCATTGGCCATCCTGGAATATCCCTTTTTACCGAAATATTTCATTATCGCATAAGTTGCTGCAGATGCTGCTCCTAAACGAGTTCCTACAATGGTTGATTGTGTTTTAACAGTCAAATATGGAGAATCAACCGCCATAACTTGAAGATATTCCTCTTTTCTAAAGATAATTCCCCCCGCAGGAATGGGTGCCAATCCCATTTTATGAGGGTCTACAGTAATGGAACAAACTCCCTCAAGTGAAAAATCAAAAACCGGTAAATCATGTCCAATATCTTTTAAAAATGGAATTGAAAATCCTCCAAAAGCGGCATCAACATGGAAATAAATATTATTTTCATGAGCTATTTTAGAAATTTCTTCGATAGGATCAATCAGACCCAATTCAGTAGTACCGGCAATAGCCACAATGGCCACAGTCTTATCAGAAATAACTTTTTTAAGAGATTCAACATCAATCTTATAGTTTTCATCCAATTCTACTTCAACAATTTTTAAATTTAACATGTCTGCGGCTTTTTTAAAAGAAAAATGAGCGGAATCAGGTATAATTATTTCACCATCAACAATTCCCTTGTATTTTCGTGCATGATTTCTGGCTGCCCTAATCGCCATTAAATTAGCTTCAGTCCCACCAGTCACAATATTACCATAAGGTTTATCTAAAGACAATAACTCACCAATAGACTTGACTACTTCATCTTCAAGATGTTTAGTTCCTTTAAATAATCCCGGGTCACCTAAATTGGTATCTAAAAATTTGCAATAAACTTCTTTTGCAAACGGATGTGCTTCAGTACACATTGACCCTAAAATCCGTCCATCCGAATACTCATAATCCAATTTATGAATTTCAGACAAATCCTTTAAAATATCCTCTTTATCTATTGGTTCATCTTGCATAAAATACCCTAGTTTAATAATATATCAATAAAAATAAAAAATAAAAAAAGAAATAATAAAATTATTCTAAACGTTTACGCGCTGCGTCAAGAATAATTTTTTGCTCAGCACGAGCAACAGTTTTTCTAACTTCTTCTACTGCATCAGCATTTGATGATACGCTTGTAATTCCAAAACCAACAAGTTTTTCAACAATATGCGGTACACTACCTGCTTGACCACAAATACTGCATTTTACACCAGCAGCAACACATTTTTTAATTGTTCTTTCAATTAATTTCATTACTGCAGGATGTTCTTCAGTGTAATGTTTTGCAACAAACTCATTGTTTCTGTCAACAGCGAGAGTATATTGAGTTAAATCATTGGTACCTAAACTTACAAAGTCTATACCAATATCAATATAATCATCAATCATAATTGCAGCCGCTGGAATTTCAACCATCATTCCAAAATCAACATCTTTGTGAGGTTCCAAACCTACTTCAGAACATAATGCCTTAGCTTGAACTAATTCAGCAGGACTTTGAGATAATGGAATCATAATCCCGATATTTGTGTATCCTTTTTCATGTAATTTTTTAATAGCTTTAAATTCACATTTAAGGATTTCCGGTTGATCGAGTTCTCTTCTGATTCCTCTCCATCCAAGCATTGGGTTGTGTTCTCTAGGTTCATTTTCTCCACCTTCCAATGTGATAAATTCATCAGTTGGCGCATCCAAAGTTCTGTACCAAACTGGTTTTGGATAAAATGCATCTGCTACAATCATAACATTATCTGCAATAGTATCAATCAATTCATCTTCCCTGCCGTCAGCGATGAATTTTCCAGGATGAATACCGGCAGTTAACATTAAATGTTCAGTCCTTAAAAGTCCCACACCATCTGCACCAGTAGCAGCAGCTCTTTCTGCAGCTTCAGGCATACTAACATTAGCTTTAACTTCAGTTACAGTTAAAATAGGTGCTGATACCGCATTGTTTGAGACAGTTACTTCTTCTTCCTTAGTTTCAGAAATTCCTTCAAATACCAAACCTTTTTTACCATCTAAAGTTACACCAGAATTTTCTTCTAATGTGGTTGTAGCGCTACCAGTACCTACAACACAAGGAATTCCAAGTTCACGAGATATAATGGATGCATGACAAGTTACTCCACCTTCATCTGTTACAATACCACTGGCTCTTCTCATAGCTGGAACCATATCAGGTGTGGTCATAGTTGTTACCATGATGTCTCCATCTTCAATCTTATCTAGTTCATCGATGTCAAAAACAATTTTAACATTACCTGAAGCCATTCCAGGACTTGCACCGAGGCCTCTAACAAGAACTTCACCTAAATCTGCATTTTCATCACTTTCATTTTCGGCTTCAACATCACCTAAAGTAGTGATTGGTCTTGCTTGTAATAAGAATAAATTGCCATTTTCGAATGCCCATTCGGTGTCCATAGGTTCCCCATAATGAGATTGAACTCTTTTACCCATTTCAGTCAATTCAATGAGTTCTTCATCGGACAATACCCGTTCATTTCTTTTGTCTTCAGGAACTTCAACTTTTACACTGGTACCGTTTTCATCATTAGTGTACATTACTTTTTTATCACTAATGGTTACATTGATAATCTCGTTATCTTTTTTATCAACTTGATAGTTATCAGGAGTTACATCACCGGACACTACTGCTTCACCAAGTCCCCAAGATCCTTCAATTAAAGCAATTTCCTCACCAGTTGATGGGTTTACAGTAAACATTACTCCTGCTTTATCAGCATTTGCCATTTTTTGAACAACAACAGCAATATAAACTTTAGAATGTTCAAAATCGTTTTCTTCCCTGTAAAAGATTGCTCTTGCTTCAAATAAAGAAGCCCAACATTTTCTAATATATTCCATTACTTCTTCGCTTCCAGAAACATGTAAAAAGGTATCTTGTTGACCTGCAAAAGAAGCTTCAGGCAAATCTTCCGCAGTAGCTGAAGAACGGATAGCTACATCAGTATCATCTTCCCCAACTCTTTGACAAAGCTGATTATATGCTTCAATAATCAAAGTAGTCATATCCTCTGGAATTGGAGTAGCAATGATTAAAGATTTAATTTCTTCAGCAGCAGCTTGAAGTGCTTTAGTATCATTAATATCAATTTTATCAAGAATTCCCATTACTTGACTATTAATTCCAGAGTCTTCCATGAACTTTTCGTAAGTTTCTGCAGTTACTACAAAACCAGGCGGTACTGGAATACCTGCTTGAGTTAATTCACCCAAGTTAGCACCTTTTCCACCGGCAATTCCAATATCAGATTTATTTAAATCCTCAAATTTTACAACATACATGAAAAATAACCTCTTGGTTTAAAATATTAATATAATGACAATATTTAGATAGTAAAAACATGGCCAATTATATAATACTATATATCAATTTTAATGTTTAAATATTTAATTATAAAAATGTGAAAAATAAGAAATTAATAAAAAGAAGTAAAAAAAAATTAATTAAAAAATCTATTTAATTAATTCAGCACCTTTGTCAACAACAATTTTGCATGGAACCGGTAATTTCATACCTGCTCTTTTTAATGCAACTTTTGCCTGTTCAAAGTTTTTTTCTTGACAATCAATAGTAATAATTCTTTGATCTTTTTTAACAATAGCTTCAACACTGATAGGTTTACCGAAAGCGTTTCTCATACCACTTTGTACCCTGTCCGCACCTGCACCGGTTGCCATTGGGTTTTCTCTTACAATTTGGTGTGGGTAAACTCTTAATTTTAAGTGGTAACCCATCCTACCAGCAGCTCTTTGCATTAATCTGTTGGAAGCAATCCTTGCAGCTTCCAAAGAATTGTGTCTGATTTGAGCTGGTTTTTTGACAGCTAAACTTACAGAAACAGGAAATTCATCTTTTAAGTTTCCCATATCATATTGTACGATTCTTGAATTTGGGGTTTTTCTAATATAATCTCTTCTAGTATAAGCACGAACCATTATTATTCCTCCGAAATAAAAATAACATGTTAAACATGTTTTAATTAAAAAAATAGCTATGAATAAACAATTCTACAAAATAGCTATATAAAAATTATATATCGTAATATAATAGAATACTTAAATATATTAATTTAGTTATTAATAAATGTTACCATATTTTTCAATATCTAATAACAAAATTATTTTAGAAAAAATAACATAATAAACATATTGATGACCAACTAGTGATTTTTATGAAAATATCTGGAAATATAACTTTTAATTATGCAAATGAAAAAGATGCAAAATTAGTATTTGATTGCTTGGAAGTAGATAATGAAGATTATCTTGAATCAGATTTATCAGATACACTAATTACTTATAAAATTACATCAAAAAATCTTGGAAGTTTTCTAGCAACAGCAGATGATTTGATAGCATCAGAAATAGTATCTGAAAAAATCATCGAAAATACAAAAAAATAATTGAAATATTATACTCTTTTTAACCAATCAGAAACAATTAAACTAAATTAATATGAAAAAAAGGTTAAAAATAGCAAGTTTTATATAAATAAAAAAAAAGATATTAAATTATTATTTTAATTAAATTAAGAGAGTGTTTAAATATGGAATGTCATTACCACCCTGAAAGAGAAAGCACAGACATATGTGCAATATGTGGAAAACCAATTTGTAAAGAATGCGGTCTAGAAATCGCAGGAAAAATTTATTGTAAAGATTGTTTGCAGAAAATAGTTGGTCTTGGATTAGATAATACCTCCGAGCCTGCTGAAGAACCATCCGAAAAAAATATATATGATACTCAAGAAGAGGCAATCTATGATTCACAAGAACCGATTGAA
>NZ_JAUNXX010000086.1 GCF_030539555.1 Methanobrevibacter sp.
TAGTGTTGTGGTTGTAAATCCTGTAAACGCAACTGGCAATACTACTGGAAATGGAACTGGTGGAAATAATACTGGAAACACAACAGGTAATAACACTGGAAACGCTACTGTTCCGTCTGTGAATGTTTCTGATGATGCGTTTAATATTCCTACATCAGGCAATGAATACAGCATCTCACTTCCAAATGACGCTACAGGTACTTTGACTGTCACTGTTGATGGCGTTCTATACTCTCAAAACCTGACAAACGGTAAGGCTACAGTCACTATCCCTGAATTAAGTGAGGGCTCACACAACATCACTATAACATACTCCGGTGACGGCAAATACTCATCAACATCCAAGTCAAGTGTTGTTGTAAAAGAGCATATTCCAGTATTAAAGCTCACTGCTTCCAACCTAAGCATGCTCTACACTTCAGGCAAGTACTTCAAGGTTAAGTTGACAAGTGATGGTAAAGCATTGACCAATAAAAAGGTTAAGATTACTATTAACGGTAAGACTTACACCAGAACTACTGATAAAAACGGTTATGCTTCACTTAAAATCAGTCTGGCTCCAAAAGCCTACACTGTCAAAGCAACCTACGGTACTCTCACAGTTACCAAAAAAGTTACTGTTAAAAGTATTATAACTGCCAAAAACATTAATGCCAAAAAGTCTGCAAAAACTGTTAAAATCAAAGTCACTTTGAAAAAGGTTAACGGCAAATACCTTAAAAACAAGAAGATCACTTTGAAGTTCAACAAAAAGACTTTCAAGGTTAAAACCAATAAGAAAGGTGTTGCAACTTTTACTATCAAAAACAGTGTCTACAAGAAACTTAAGGTAAACAAGAAGTACACCTACCAAGTTATTTATGGCAAAAACAAAGTCAAAAAAACTATAAAATTTAAAAAATAAGAGGAATTTCACATTCCCTCAATTTTTTCTTTTTTTCATGTAGATTAGCCTATTTGAATATTCTATTTTTATTTAATCAATCAATTTAATTAAATTTATCTTTCATTAAATCATGGTATTTCATAGTAATCAATGTAATTATTGGCCATTATTTTGTTTATAATAATAGATCAAAGATTAGTCATAGATGATTTAAGTATTGAAACTTATGATTGAATCTATTTCAATACAATAGGTTCAGGTTCCATTCAGGCTCAAAACATACTCCTGTTTCAAAAACATTCAAAAAAAAGATGCTGAAAACAACATTAGATAATGTTTTTAAGGTTAAAAAAATGCTGAAGTTATGCAAAGTGTTGGAAAAGTGAATGTTATTTTTTTAATTATATTAAAGATAACTTTATAAACTATTCTTAATAAATATTCAATTATCTTTTACGGTTTTTAATTATATTTTAAAATCACTGAAAAAGACAACAAGAGTTGGGAGGTGAAAAATATAAGCTTAAATCGGAAATTGATATTGGGATTGATTATAATATTTATCATTCTTACTGTTTCAGCAGTTTCATCAACTGAAATTGATGATAATTCGACTTTGGAAACAGCAGATGATAATGCGGTATCTTTCGTCAATGATACGAAGTTGGGTTTGGATGAAGAGATTCCAGATGAACCTGATTTGGTATTGGAGGATACTGTATATGTTACATCTCAAAATTTTGACGATTGCTTTGAAAACAATGTTTTGAAGTCACGATTTGATGGTAAAACAGTAATATTTGCTCAGGATTTTGAAAATCTTGGAAAACTGTCAATTCAAGCTAAAAATGTGATAATAAATGGATTTGGTCATACTCTTAAAAATACAGTATTTGAATTGGATGCAGAAAATATCACTTTGACGGATTTAAATATTAATCTGGACAGTGAATTTGAAGACAATGATTATGCTGGTATTTTAATATATTCTGACTATGCAAATCTCATTAATCTTAATATCAATTATGTTGTTCCTACCAATGTTCAGGCTTATGGTATTTTTGCTTCAGGAAGTTCTTATGATTCAATTAAAAAGCTTAGAATACTTAATAATAATATTTACTTTGAAGGACACAACAACGATGTAAATGTTTATGATGTTGCAGTCAAATTATCTTCATGTGAAAATGCTTTGGTTGAGAATAATACAATAAGTTCATCCTTGCCTCTAAAAGACATAATGTTTGGTGCTGGCGGTGCCGAGCTTGCTTCTGATTTGGTTTTAACTGTAGGGATTGAAGATTGCAATAATCTTCTATTCATTGGAAACACATTAATTTCGGAAGTAAATAAAAGGCCGGAGCATTCATATCCGTCTTTAGATTGTATGATGGTATTTAGATCGTATAATTCATTAATAGCCAATAATTCCATTTACATGACGGACTTCTTAACGTTTCCGGGTGTCGATAATTATCTATATGGATTGGATATATATAATCTTGAAAATCTAACTGCAATCTACAATAATATTTCCATTATTACAACTGGAGGTAAACTCGCCGCAGGTACAGCTTATCCGATCCAGATAACCGGTCCGATTGATAACGTAAATATAACATACAATGATTTGTATTCATTTTCAAATGGTCCAAACATTGGAATTTATTCGCAAAATTTCTACGGTGCAACTACATTATCCATTACACATAATAGGATTAATGTGACCGGATTGGCTGGAACTCATGAATGGGCATTGGTAGCAGGCATTGAATCTCAGGATACTCACTCAACAATACAAAATAATATAATTGAAGTTCACAGTGTTGGTGATGTCTCAGTTGATGATAATTTATATGGTGTGAGCTATCGGCAAAACACTAATGGAGACCATCAATATGATATCCAGAACAATACGGTATTCAGTGATGGATATTACTCTGTAAACCTATTGAGTTCTGTTAATTCAACAATAGCTAACAATCTATTGGTTACATATAACCCAAATGCAAAGAACTCCAACGGTTACAAGTACGGAGATATTTCTGCCCATGAGAATATGGAATTCTACAACAATCCTGTAATATCAGCATTCGATTATTTCGCTTCACGCGAAAACAATGTTGATAACGGTGTGCAGTTCAATTATAATCCATTTAACAGAAATGACATTTCAAATAATGTTGATGGAAGTAGAATTTCAAGTGATGAGAATACAAACAGGCGTTCATATAATCCTTTGATTCCAGGATCTTCTGATAAATTGGGGGAAGGGGATGAATTTGAAGGATGGACATTGCCGAACAATAATAATGAAAACTCCCAAAGTGATGATGGTAAAGACGATTCAAATTCCCAAGGCTTGAACGGTGATGAGAATGGAAAATCCAATGGGAATTCAACAAAATCTGTTAAATCCTTAAGGGAATTGTTACTTGGGTTCGTTAATTCCAATACTGAAGGCGGAAAAGTAAACACAACTTCATATAACGGACAAAACGTTAATATAGTTTCAAACAATTCTGATACAACTCCTTCTGCCGAAGGAAGCGAAGTTGCAGCAAGTCAGTCTAAATCAACAGAAAGTTTGGATGCATCCATTGCAGGTGAATCTTCAAGTGTCAGTAAAAAAGTTTATGAAATCGAGGAGAAAAATGATGAAGAATTTATTCCATCAATATTTTTCGTAATCGCTGTATTAATATTGTTGGTTGTTGGGTCTAGACGTAAAAATTCAAATCTTGATTAAAATTAGTCATTTTGACTAATTCTCTTTTTTTTACAAAAATTATATATACTTTATTTTTATATAACTAATAATATCATTGACAAATGATTTTTAATAAAATATAATTTAGAGGCATAAATTTGAAATTTAATAAACTGGTCTTAATAATGTTTATCATTTTGATAATATTTACATTACATACCGTAAGTGCCAGTGATGCGGATTTAAACCAGACATGCAATTTGTCTGTTGAAATAAATGACAATGCCGGAGTTTTATCTGAGGATTCCAGTTTTATTCATGTTGACACATTCAATGGAGAGGACAATAATATAGGAACAGAAAATTCACCGCTTAAATCAATAGGTAATGCAATAAACAAAGCCGGTGACAATTCTACAATCTATATATCTGACGGTTACTATTTCGGAAACGCAAACACCATGATAACCATTTCTAAATCATTGACCTTCGCAGGTTCGCAAAATACTATTATAGATGGGCAAAACAGCAGTTATATATTTGTAGTCTCAGACAATGCAAAGGTTACATTTAAAAACATAAAATTTGTAAATGCATTCAAAAGTCCAACATCCATTTCTAATTCATATATGGATAGTGTCTATGGAGCGGCATTGGATATCAGGAATGCAACAGTTGTAATTGAAGGATGTGCTTTTACAAACTGTCAGGTTCACCCTGATTCAGTTGATAAATATGTTTACGGTGGTGCAGTTAGTAATTTTGGGGATTTGACAATAATCAATTCTGTTTTTGACAACAATACTGCAGTATCAGATTCCGGGCTCTTTTCTTCAGGTGGAGCAATATACAATAAGGGAAACATATTAATTAACAACTCCACAATAAAAAATTCCAGAAGTGTTGATTTCGGATATGGTGCCGGAATCGCTAATGCGGGTAAAATAATAATGGATAAAAGCACCATTGTCGGTTCGTATGCAACTCAGGAATGTAAGGGCTCAGCAATCTACAATACTGGTGAATTCATACTTCTAAATTCAGTAATTGAAAATAACTATATTCAAAGGGCTAACTTCAACTGCATATATGGTGCAATCTATAACTCAGGAACATTGACTGCTCGAGGAAACATTTTCAGAAACAATACTGCATATTACCAGGCTCCGATGGCTGCCTATAAGGGATCTCCAAATATCTACAATGTCGGAATCTTGAACTTAACATACAATTCATTTTCAGATAATCCCACATTTGACGGCATCTCACAGGATATCTATTTCAATGGAGGTGAAGTCTTATCTCTGGATTATAATTGGTGGAATGCTAATGAAAACCCTTATAAGTTAAACAGGATTAATGTGGATAAGGTCAACTCATGGCTATTGTTTAATTTAACTCCTGTTTATTCAAAACTGGATATAAACAGTGATGTTGAAATTACTTCTTCATGGTCAAGCAGCGATAAGCTTGACTGTCAAATCAATCTTTTCCCCTTATTCAATGTAACATTTGCACCAGTAAATATTTCTAAACAATTAAATGACGGAATGGCTTCATTCACATTCACACAAACCCAAACCAAAGGATTATATGAAATCAATGCTACAGTAGGAAGCTTCACAAAAACTGTCCTTGTTGATGTGGGCAAAATTGATACTCAAATTAAAATTGCAGTAGATGAAAATATCACCTATGGCAGCGATTTGACAATAGATCTGGAAGTGGTAAGTGAAAATTCAGGCGTTGTAGTCGGAAACGTGTCTGTTGCAATCAATCAGGATATATATGTTGCAGTTCTGGTAGATGGCAAAGCTAAAATTACAGTTTCAGGTTTAATTCCCGGCGATTTTATGCTAAAGGCAACTTATGAGGGCAGCGACAATTATTTCAAAGCATTCAATGAGACCGACATCAAAGTTAAAAAGCAATCTGTTGATTTGGCCGTAATGATTCCTGAAATTAAAATAGATCAAAAAGGAAGTGCAATTGTATCATTGCTTACAAAAGGAGTTCAGGGTCAGGCAATACTTTATATAGATGGGGTAAGGAAAAAAATTGTTTATTTATATAACGGGAACACAACCATTTCGCTCAATAATTTTGCCGATGGAGAATACAATATCACTGTCCAATTTGTGGAAACAGCATACTA
>NZ_JAUNXX010000136.1 GCF_030539555.1 Methanobrevibacter sp.
ACATAACCGATTGAATATGGGAATGTACTAACTCCCCAACCGGATATTACATAGGAC
Organism: Methanobrevibacter sp.; assembly: GCF_030539555.1. Classification (GTDB taxonomy): domain Archaea; phylum Methanobacteriota; class Methanobacteria; order Methanobacteriales; family Methanobacteriaceae; genus Methanocatella. The sequence continues at coordinate 58 of NZ_JAUNXX010000136.1, forward strand.
AAGAAGCCTCCAATAGCAGTTAGACAAATAAAAATGGAAGATGTTCCAATTGCTTCAATTAATGAAAATCCTAAAAGAGAAGTTAATATAGCTATTAGAAATACACCACCACCAACGCCCAAAAGACCTGATGAGAATCCGACCAATAAACCAATAATTGCAGTGGAAACTAAATTAAATGGAATTTTTGCTTCTTCCCTCTCTTTATTAATGTCAATAATGTTTTTAACAGTGATGAACAATAACAAACAGCCAAATATTATTTCTAAAATTCTTGAAGGCAATCCTGAAGCTACAAAACCTCCAATAGCCCCACCAATTATCCCAAATATCCCCAGTCTAATTCCAGGTTGTATAATTCCATCCATTGACCTTGTGTGCCTATAAGCACCACTTAATGATGTTGGTATGATAATGGCCAGGCTAGTTCCTAAAGATATAAGCATTGCAAGGTCCGGTTCAACTCCAATATATTTTAAAAGGAAATATTGCAAAGGAACTATTAAGAATCCTCCACCCACACCTAAAAGACCTGATGCAAAACCTGCACAAATACCAATTAAAATTAGACCTATGAAATATTCTATTGGAAACATAATCATCATTTATTTAAAGTATTAATATTAAATTATTGTTAATGAAACTTAATAAAACTATCATAATTGGAATCATATTCATATTGTTTTCTGGAGCAATATTTATAACAGACATTTTTAACCCAATTATAAGACCAGTTACTTACTTATTTTTAATGGGATCATCTAAAGGAAAAGATATTATGTTTTTTGGTCTTTTAGGATTGTTTTTAATATTACCCAACATAATCAAAAGAGACATCAATCCCACAAAATATTTGAAATTATCAATAATTACTGGTTCTGTTTTATTGGTTTTAGGCATTCTTTTAGAGATTGTGTTTAGATTACAAATGGGAATCAAACTCAACACCATTTTTGCATCGATGATTAGTACAATGAGCACAACAAGTATTCTGCATACTCATTTGTTAAAGTCTATTTTAGGAGCAGTTCTAGGTCAAATTATGGGGCCGTTTATTCAAAGCGACATTAATACTGGCATTGGCCTATATCAGTATCTTCCAGGTTTTAGTTTTTTAGTAATATTGATTATTCCAATCTTATTTATACTGATTGTTTTTGCTATTCAAAAGCGCCCATGGTTTACCACATTTTTAATTTCATTTTTTTCAAGCTGCCTGATAATTGGAAGTATTGACGGAGGATTATTTGCAACCCCATCAATTGTTGGAATTTTAGGATTATATCTGGTTTATAGAAACGGATATTATCTAAACTACATTATCGGCAGACTGTTTAAAGATGAAAACTTGCTTAAGGAAAATGAAAACATCAATCCACCATACAGAAATCATGGTTTTAATGAAATAAGATATTTATTTAATAGATTTGCATATCTAATTCCAATACTCTTAATAATACTTTTGAGATTCACTGTTGCATTTGCAGGAGCCGAACCAGATTACTACACTGTAAATATCGCAAATCCAGAAAATTCCATAGATTTAGGCAATATTAATGAATATGTCCTAGATTGCGATAATGCTTCAGACAAAATTATCTATAAAATTGACCACAGATATAACGAAATGAAATTATTAAACGATTTGAGAATACCTTTAAACAATTCGTGCGTATATTATACTGTTTCTTGGAATATATACTCTTATTTAGAGTGATATCATGAAAAAAATTTATCTAATATTGCCGCTTCTTGCAGGTTTAATGTTTGGTTCTAGCGGAATATTTGTTCGAACACTGACACAAAATGGAATTGATTCTACCACACTTCTCTTTTTAAGATTTTCAATAGCCATTATCCCAATAACAATTGCAATACTTTTAACTGACAGAGACCTGTTTAGACTCAATTTAACGGATATCCCCCCATTTTTGCTTTGTGCAATATGTATTGTCGGACTAAATTTGTGCTA
>NZ_JAUNXX010000042.1 GCF_030539555.1 Methanobrevibacter sp.
TATAATAAAAATTATGCTGTAAGCAACCTTGCGGAAATGAACAACTGGTTGTTCTTGAATCTAACTGATATAGTATATGACAGCAATAAAAGTACTTTAACTGCTAAATTCAATTTCTTCGTCTATGACAGTGACAACGACAATATAATTGAATATGATTTCAATAATCTATGGCTATTCGATTTAACTTTATCCTCCCAAAATTTAACACATAACAAGAACACTGTCTCTACTGGAGAAACATTCACAGGAAATGTTGATTACTATAAAGGGAAATTGGTCGCCCAATATGAAGATGTCACCTACACTATGCCTTTCAAATTCCAAACTGAAACATGGATTGAAGCAAATTCAACAATCAATATTATCCTCAATAAAAATAAGGTGATTGATGAATGGGTACATCCTTTTGAAATGGATTATATGCCGTTTTTAATTTCTAAACAACGAATAAAATATGTCTCAAGCAATTCAAGCATTGTAAAGGTTGATTCCAAAGGTAAAATAACAGGTCTTAAGGTGGGTGTGGCAAATATTACCATTACATTCAATGGTTATGACGTGATGGGCAATGATAAATATAAACCGTCCAATATCACCATAACTGTTAATGTAACACGCATTCCAACAGAAATCAAACCAGTATTCATTCCGGAAATAGTTTATGTTGGTTTTCAAGGGCAGTTTGTCTGTTCAATGAATCCTTCACGTTCATTAACCTATACATGCAATGATACAAGTGTTGCTGATGTTGGTCATGGATACATTAAAGGAATTAAAGAGGGAACCGTAAATATTACTGTGTCATATGATGGAGACGAGAAATATGCTCCATCTAGCTATTCAGTTATATTGGTAGTGTCCAAAAGGAACTCAACAGTTACCATTACTCCTGCAGAGAATATCACTGTGGATGTTGCCTCTATTTATTTCATTGGAGTTTCATCCACACCATCAGGTGTTGAACTGATTTATAAATCCAGCAATCCTGATGTTGCAACTGTTGAAGAAGATGGTAGGATTACCGGTGTAAGTGGTGGATTGGCAAATATCACTGTCAGCTTTGAGGGAAACGATAAGTATCTTCCTTCATCAGCTCAGATTCAGGTAAAAGTCATTAGCTATGAAACACATTTTGACATTAACTCAACACTTTATGCAAATGTTACAGATTCCTTTTTATTAAATGTTCCATTAAAGGATTATGAGAACAGGACAATAATTCCGTATCCTATCTACATGAATTATACAAGCAATGATACAAGTGTTGTTGAAATTGATTCAAGTGGTTATGTTACTTGCATGGGTGAAGGTAAGGCCACTATCAATATAAGCTTTGCAGGTCAAAACAAGTACTTGCCTACAAGTGCCACAATAACAGTTATCGTTTCTGTTGTCCCAACTAAAATCAAAGTAGAAGACACTATCGAATTGCATGTTGACGAAAGAGCAAACATTAATGCAACATTAAATTATGGAAATTCAGCCGATTTGAAATATTCTTCCAACAATATAAGTGTTGTCAGTGTTGACAGACATGGAAATCTTGTTGCTCATAAAGTCGGCATTGCAGAAATAACAGTTACATATCCTGGAACTAAAAAATTTGTTAACTCAACTGCAAAAGTGATTGTTAATGTAACAAAAGTCCCAACAAAAATCGATGTCGGAAAAACATTCAGTTTGATTGTTGGAGACAATGAATTGCTTAATGCAACTTTAAACCCTGAATCCGCAGGAAGTTTAACATATTCAAGTAGTAATGAAAGCGTTGTGACAATTGACGCAAATGGTATGGTCACAGCTGTCGCAGAAGGCAAGGCTACAATCACTGTCAGCTATGAAGGCACTATTAAATATGCCTCATCAAATGAAACTGTGGAAATCAGCATTTATAAGGATGCAATCCCAACCAGTATAGAAGTTAATGGCACCATTACATTATATGCAAACAATAAAACTGACATTGGTGCTGTTTTAACTCCTTCAAATGCAGGTAAATTGATCTACACAAGCAATGATACTGATGTCGCAACTGTTGATGAAAACGGAATTATAACTGCTGTTGGTGAGGGTACCGCCTTAATCCATATCCAACTCGAAAAAGCTAGTTCTAAACTTCAGGACAATGATGCAAATGTTGTTGTAAATGTTTTAATCGTTCCTACAAATATTACAGCATCAGAATCAGTAACTCTTAACCTGACTGAAAACGCTGCACTCGAATATTCTTTCAGCCATCCTGAAGCAGGAGCACTTGAATTCATAATTGCAAATCCAAACATTGTAAATATTGAAAACGGATTAATCATAGGAAAGGCTGTTGGAAACACAACAATTACAATTAACTTTAATGGAAATAGACAATATGCTGCTTCAAGTGCAATCGTTAATGTTAATGTTGTAGATGTTCCTGTTAGCATTGATGTTGATGATGCCATTAATCTGAATATTACTGAAACTGCCGATATTGGTGCTAAGCTTGATCCTGCTGTTGCGGGCAGTTTGGTTTATTCCAGTTCCAATAGCAGTGTTGTCATTGTTGATGAGAATGGTGTTATAACAGCTAAGAAAGTCGGTGAAGTGGATATTGTTGTCAGTTTCGCTGGAAACGGCAAGTATCGTGCAAACTCAACCAAAGTCCACGTTACCGTGAGTGATGTTCCTGTCAGCATCATTGTTGCTGATGGAGTTAGTGTGAATGTTACCGAAACTGCCGATATTGGTGCTAAGCTTGATCCTGCTGTTGCGGGCAGTTTGGTTTATTCCAGTTCCAATAGCAGTGTTGTCATTGTTGATGAGAATGGTGTTATAACAGCTAAGAAAGTCGGTGAAGTGGATATTGTTGTCAGTTTCGCTGGAAACGGCAAGTATCGTGCAAACTCAACCAAAGTCCATGTTATAGTGGTTGATGTAAAAACAGAAATAGAAATTGAAAATACAACTATTTTACTTGTAATTGATGATAATGTTAATATCAATGCTACTTTAAATCCATCAGAAGCAGGTAAATTGAAATATGATAGCAATAACTCTGACATTGTTAGTGTTGATGAAAACGGTATGCTTACTGCCATTAAAGAAGGAGAAGCAATAATAACTGTTAGCTATGATGGTGAAGGCAAATATGTCTCCTCAAACAGAACAGTTACTGTAAAAGTATCCAGGATACCTACCGAGATTTTAATTAACAGGAACATCACACTGGAGTTGGGAACTGGCTACAATATTAAACCACAATTAAATCCTTCCAATGCTGGTGTTTTAAGTTATTCAAGCAGTAATGTTGAAATCGTAGAGGTAGATAACAAAGGATTCACATTCGCCATTGAACCTGGTAAAGCAAACCTTACAATAAGATATGCTGGAAATGAAAGATATCTTCCTTCAGAAGTTGTCATTGAAGTAACTGTATCATCCAGACACACATCAATTGAAGTTGATGACAATATTACAATCGGTTACGGTGACACTATGAATTTGGGAGCCAAATTAAACTCAGGATATGTTTCAGAAAATGGAGAATTAATATATGAAAGCAGCAACCCTTCAATCGTTAGCATTGATGAAAATGGAGTAATCACTGCAAATAACAGGGGAAGTGCTGTAATAACCATTAAATATGAAGGGCTTATTTCTCCTTTAGGATTTGTAATAAATGAACCTTCAAATGCCACAGTCAATGTGTTTGTCACTACTGAAACCACCAAAATCACTCTTGGCAATGATAAAATATCACTGAAAGTGGATGACAGTGCAGATATTGATGCTACATTAAACCGCCCTAAAGATGGTATTTTAACTTACACAAGCAGTAATGATGCTGTTGCAACTGTCGATGCCAACGGAAGAATCACAGCGGTCGGTGAAGGTGTGGCAACTATTATAGTATTTTATGCCGGTGATGATAACTATCATAACTCATCTGCAAATGTCACTGTAACAGTTTCAAAAATTTCATCCAAAATTAAGGTGAACATTTCACGTAACCTTAAAGTCGATGAGGTTATCGATTTGGGAGCAATCCTTCAACCTGTTAACTCAACTTTAACTTATACCAGCAGTAATAATGCTGTAGCTACTGTTGATGCAGAGGGTAGAGTGACAGGTCATAAATCCGGAAATGCAATTATTACTGTTAAATTTGCTGGAGATAACAAATACGCTTCCTCACAGAAATCAGTTTCAGTATTCGTATCACGTATCTCCACATCCATTAATGTTGACCCTATTGAGTTATACATTGATGATACATATAAATTCGAGAATATCATCACTCCTGCAGATGCAGGCGATTTGGAATACATATCTAGTGATACTGAAATTGTCGATGTTGACATTGACGGTATAATCAACACTTACAGAGAAGGTACTGCTGAAATATTTATTAATTACACTGGAAATTACAAATACTTACCTACAAATGCTACTGTAGTTGTAACTGTGCTTAAAAAAGAGATTCCAGCAACAGATTATAAGTTCGGTATTTCAGTTCGTGATGATCTTGGAAAAGCAATATTCTCAATCAAATTGCCTCAGGACATGGTAGGAAGTTTCACAATAATTGTTGATGATGAAGATATCTACACCAAGAACATTGAAAATGGTGCGGCTTCCATTACAGTTGATGATTTGAATGTAGGCAAACATAAGGTTACAATGAGATATGGTGGTAATCAAGTATATTCAAGTATAACTGAAAAAGATGAATTCACTTTATCTAAAATAAAGATAGACAAAAACAAGAATGTTGATGTCTATTATGGGGCTACTGCAAAATATACTGTTCATTTAACCAAAAACACCAAGGCATTGCAAGGTGTTAAAGTAACATTTACAGTAAACGGTAAGAAACTTTATGCAAAAACTGACACCCGAGGTTATGCAACTATCAAAGTCAAATTACCTAAGGCGAAATCATATAAGATAACCGCCAGCTACGGCAGATTCAAAGTTTCCAACAAGATAAATGTCCATCTGATTGTAGCTAAAAATGTTGCAGTTAAAAAGTCATCTAAATCAGCAAAAATTATAGTATCTCTGAAAAAAGTAAATAAAAAATACCTTTCAGGCAAAAAGGTTACTTTAAAATTCAATGGCAAGACTTTAAAAGCCAAAACCAATAAAAAAGGTGTTGCAACATTTACCCTTAATAAGAGTGTCTACAGTAAACTCAAAGTTGGTAAAAAATACACCTACAAGGTAATCTATTCAACAGATACTGTAAGCAAAAAAATAACTATCAAGAAATAGGATTCATATTCCTATTTTTTCCTTTCTTTTTTTCAAAAATTTTAATTAAATTAAAAACATAATTGTTATTATGTGTAATTCAGTTTTTGTACCCGGTCATATTACTGGTTTTTTCAGCATTGAAAATCATGAAATCAGCTTAAAGAACGGATCCTGTGGAGCGGGATTTTTGCTATCCGAAGGAGTCAGAACTACAATATCTCCAGCCGATAAGCTAACAGTCGATGTTAATCGGGGAGATGAAACCGTAATAGATGAAGTTTTAGGTATCATGGATATTGAAACTGATTTTAGGATTTCACAGGATATTCAGCTTCCTATTGGAGCAGGTTTTGGAACATCTGCTGCTTCAGCTTTAAGTTTGACCCTTGCATTAAATGAATTTTTAAATTTGGGTTATTCGCAGGAACTGTGTGGGCAGATTGCACATATGGCTGAGGTCAATCTAAGTGCGGGATTGGGTGATGTTATAGCTCAAACAGGAAAAGGTTTGGTTTTAAGAACACAACCGGGAGCACCTGGAATTGGGGAGATCAAATCATATGAACATGAAGTTTTTGTCGGATATAAAACATTCGGCAAGATTAAAACTGCCGATATAATTCAGGATCCTCATCACAAGAGGATAATCTCAGAGGTTGGAGGCAAATACTTGAACATGTTTGAAGGCGAACCCACTTTGGAGAACTTCTTGTCATTTTCAAACAGATTTTCTCATGAGACAAATTTGATGACAGATGAAGTTGAAAATACAATTGAGTATTTTGATTCTTCGAGTGATATTTTGGGCAGTTCCATGGCAATGCTTGGAAATACAGTATTTGCATTTGCATATAATGAAGATGCTTTCAAAGATTTGGATATTGAAGACTTGCATATATGTATACTCAACAACAATGGGATAGTTTATGATTAAACTTAGTTATGATATTAAAAAATACCGCCAGGATATCCGGGATTTGGTAAAACCCTGCGACACTGTAATAGAATTGGGCTGCCATGTTGGCGGAACAACCAAATTAATTTCCAACGACTGCAATGTAATAGCTGTTGACAATTCACCGGAAGCCCTTGACATAATGGAAAATATGGACAATGTTTATTTTATTTCAGGTGATGTAAGGCGCCATGAAGTTTTGGCAGAAGCCTTTGAAATTTCACAGTCATGTGATGTTCTTGCAATCGATTTGGGTGGAGGATACCATCCCGACACAGCTTTTAAGGTTTTCTACATTTGGTCATCAACATTCAAACCGACACATACCGTGATTAGAAACAGGGGACTATTGGAATTTGTAAATTCTGCCCAGTGCAGCGGTGAGGATTATGTTTCAGATGAAGGTTATCTGGAATCCTATCACGATTCGGGAATTCCTCCTCTGATAAAGGAATTCGACTTATGGACGCCATTACTTAAAAAATAATTGGATTTATATGATAAAAGCAATTTTTAAAGGTTAAATCAACTTTTAAATGATAAAAAGTAAAATTATATAAGTATTAATGGATATAATTGGGAATATGAACTGAGGTTATATTATGGCAACTCCTATTGATGATACTCCCATTTTGGAAGGTGATGAGGCTGTTGAATTTTTAAATCATATGCTTGATTAACCTAGCGAAAAACAAAAGAGACTAAGAAAAAAAGATTGGAGCAACGTTTTGTTCATTTTTAATTTTTTTTTAAGCTTTTTCAAAATCAAGATATAAATAAAATTTTTTTCTAGGGTCTCTTTTTGCAATGAAATCAATGTTTTTAATATGTGCATCATCTTTTTTTAGATATTCAAAACCATTTTTACTAACTTGAACTACCTCAACTTGTATAAGTTGAGGATTTTTACTTCACAGGCTGTACACTCTAATGGGTGTAGGATTACCGTGCTATCCTCCCTCGTCCCGAAGGTTCAGGCAATTTTGACATGATTAATTATATTTTTTTTTAACTTGTTTTTCGTTGAAAAAATTTCATTAAAACTTAGTCATTGCCATTTATTATTTAAGGTTGTGATAACATTTAAAGCTCATCAAAGAGCATTTGAAAAGTAATCGCAACCTGTGCAATTCATCCGTAACTTAAAGAAGTTATGGTATTCTTGCATAATTAAGATAAAAATTAAATGCTCTTGCATATCCTTCAACGATTAGAAATCTAAAGCCAACATCTTTTTTTGATATTATTTTTAGATTACTTATAATATTTCTCAATATGTGAGTTCCCAAGTTTTTACCCGAATATTTTTTGTCTACAGGCAGGCCTTCAAATTTTCACTGCAGATATGGATTTGTTTTTTGAACTGATGCCTAATAACTCTTTAATATTAAATGTCACATTCTCATTTCTAATATTTTTAAGTGGAATTGTATCAGTTAATAGAGTTACGAAACCCACAATCATTTGATTGCACATTACTAATTTCGTTACATTTAAATTGGCATTTTGCTGCGTTAGAGCATCATTTTTCAAGAATCCATTCAGGTCATCATCACCACAATCAAAATCATTCATGGCATGATTTTCATTCAGGTTTTCAAAATAATAATTATTGGTAATATCTTCAATTTTCATAATACTCATTATTTAATCTTAAATTATTTATTTTTAACTTATTTTTTCATTAAAACTTTTATTAAAGTTTATAAAATTATCTAAATAATTAAATATTGTTTTTAATAGGATAAAATTATTTATTTTTAAAAAAATCATACAATATGTATTAAAAAAAGAGATTATCATATATTTTTTCATTAAAAAATATGTCATTGTTTAATAAATCGTAGTATATTATGACTTATTTTTGAATTTTAATTAATTTTTTTTAGATAGTTGTCAACTTTTGTGCAATTAATATTATATATCATAATCAAGAAAAATATAATTCATAAGTTTTAATGAGGCTTAATATGATAGGTAAAAAAATTCGTTTAGAAAGAATTATTAACAGAAACACTGGAAGGACTGTTATAGCACCTATGGATCATGGTGTATCAAGCGGTCCGATTCCAGGAATTATCGACATGGATGAAACCGTTGAAAGCATCTCCCAGGGAGGGGCTGATGCAATCTTAATGCATAAGGGAATTGTAAAACAAGGGCATCGTGGTTATGGTGAAGATATAGGCTTGATTGTACACTTATCAGCAAGTACCTCACTTGCACCGGACCCAAACGATAAAGTAACAGTAACAAGCGTTGAAAAGGCTATTCAACTTGGTGCTGATGCAGTATCAATCCATGTAAACCTGGGATCTGACACTGAAAGTCAAATGCTTCAGGAATTGGGTGACATTGCAGAGACCTGTGACTACTGGGGAATGCCTCTTTTAGCGATGATGTATCCTAGAGGTCAGAAAGTGGAAAACGAACATGATGTGGAATTTGTAAAGCATGCAGCACGTGTGGGATCAGAACTTGGTGTGGATATCGTAAAAACCAACTATACCGGAGACCCTGATTCATTCAAGGAAGTTGTCGAAGGAGCAATCGTACCTGTCGTAATTGCGGGAGGCCCTAAAGTGGAAACCGATGAAGAATTATTGCAGATGGTTAAAGATTCTCTTGAAGTCGGAGGCGCAGGTGTTGCATTCGGACGTAACTTGTTCCAAGCTGAAAACCCTGGAAAAATCACAAGAGCAATTTCAGAAGTTGTCCACCACGACCTGGAAGTTGAAGAAGCTTTACAATTCTTGAAATAAGGTGATTTTATGCAAAACAAATTCGCTTGGATAAGCACTCCTGATGAATTGTGGGACGATAAAAAGGAAATGATTACCACTGCTTTGGAATCAGGAATCGACCACGTTCTGGATTTGGATGACATAGAACAAATCAGAAAACTTGGAAATGTGAAGATAATTGCAAACACTGATGAAGCAGACATATATCTCGTTGGAATAAACGGTGAAGGAGACGGATTTGTCGATTTGAAAGATGATTTCACTGATTCAGTTGACATTGCAAATGCAAAAAAAGCCAAAAGCGAAGGAAAAGAAGTATGTGCATATATCAAAATCACAGATAAGGCTCATGAACAACTGGCCGTAAAATTAGGTCCGATAGTTGATTACATAATACTTGTCGGAACTGACTGGACAATAATCCCGCTTGAAAACATCATTGCGGATTTGCAAAAAGAAGATGTAAATATTATCGCTGCAGTTCAGGACCTTGACGGGGCACGTGTGGCTCTTGAAACATTGGAGCACGGTACTGATGGTGTGATTTTTGAGGCGAACGACTTCAACAAAACCAAAAAGATAGCTGAAGAGGTCGTTAAGGCATCACAGATAAAATATGATTTGAAAATAGCCACCATAACCAATGTTAAACCCTTGGGCTCAGGTGACAGGGTATGCGTTGACACCACAGACATGATGAAACCGGGTGAAGGAATGATTATAGGTTCATATTCAAAATCAATGTTTCTGGTTCACTCAGAAAGTCTTGAAAGCGAATATGTGGCTTCAAGGCCGTTCAGGGTAAATGCAGGTCCAGTCCAGGCATATGTGATGGTTCCGGGAAACAAGACAAGATACCTGTCTGAACTTGTTGCCGGAGATGAAGTATTGATTGTAAATACCCAAGGGGAAACCAGAACTGCATATGTCGGAAGAAGCAAAATCGAAAGAAGGCCTTTAATTTTAATTGAAGCCGAATATGAAGGACAAACCATAAGAACCTTACTTCAAAATGCCGAAACCATCAGGATAGTCGATGAAAACAACGAACCTCTGTCTGTAGCAGACGTAAAGGCAGGTGATAAGGTGAAGGTTTATGTTGAAACAAACGCTCGCCACTTCGGCATAGCCATCGACGAAACCATTATCGAACAATAGGTGTTGTGATGAGTCAGTTAAGAGCGTTTTTAGCAATTGATGTTGATGAGGACATCAAGGCAAAAATGTATAAAATCATTAAGGAATTTAAGCAAATCGATGCCAACATCAAATATGTGGATTTGGAAAACATCCATTTGACACTTAAATTCTTTGGCGAAATTGATTCAGAAGGCATAGAGTTACTTTCATCCAAAATTGAAAGTGTTGTTTCAAATTTCGATAAATTCACAATCAAAATAAAAGGCTGCGGAGCATTTCCGAATACAAACAGAATCAAGGTTATCTGGCTTGGAATTGATGGGGACGAAGTGATTAAGCAACTGCACGACGAACTCGATAAGGAGTTTGTAAAGATAGGCTTTGATAAGGACAAAAAATTCTCATCACACCTGACAATAGGCAGGATGAGAAATGCAAAAGGAAAAAATAAGGTCAAATCAACAATCGAAGAGTTCAGCGAAGTTGAAGTCGGTCAGATGGATGTTGATAGGATAATCTTGAAAAAATCCACATTGACACCGGCCGGACCAATATATGAAGATTTAAAAACATTTGAACTGTGATCATATGGACTATAAAGCTATTTTAGAAGACATTAAACCAACAGTAGATGAAAAAAATCACATTGATGATGTTTCATGTAAACTGATTCAATTCCTTCAGAAGGAATGTGACAATAGTAATCTCGGCGCTAAAGTAGCTTTGGTCGGATCGGTTGCTAAAAACACTGCCCTTAAAGGTAAATCTGATATAGACATTTTCATAGCATTTCCTCTTGATACAGACAAACAGTTTTTAAAGGATATGGGTCTTGAACTGGCGCATAAATGTTGCGATGAGTTTAAAAGCAATCCCGAACATCATTTCGCATCACATCCATATGTGACAACCCATATTGAAGGATGTGAAGTGGATATCGTTCCATGCTATGCCATTGAAGACGGCTCTCAGCTCAAATCTGCCGTCGATAGAACGATTCTCCACACCCGCTATGTCACAGAAAAGTTGAGCGAATCCCAACAGGATGAGGTTCTGCTTTTAAAGAGATTCATGGCAATGACCGGAACATACGGATCGGAGTTTAAGGTTGGAGGATTTGCAGGTTATTTATGTGAATTGCTGATAATCCATTATGGCAACTTTGAGAATACTTTAAAAGCAGCCATCAACTGGAAATTCGGCCATATCATTGACCTTGAAAGTTATGGAACCTCAAATCAATTCAAAGACCCGTTAATCGTAATAGACCCGACAGATAAAAATCGCAATGTTGGAGCTGCCTTAAGACTTGATAAAATGGCGGAATTCATTCAATCAGCCCGTAATTTCATATTCTCTGATAACAAAGCTGATTATTTCTATCCGATTGAAAGGAATCTGAACAAATTGGATTTGATTCAGGAATTCGACAAAAGAAACAGTGATTTTATTGCAATAAAATTTGAAATTCCAAACATGCCTCTTGACACTCTTCATCCCCAACTAAAAAAGACAACCGAAGCTCTTGAGAGGAAACTGAACAGCGAGGAGTTCAATGTCTTTAAAGCGGATTATTGGAGTGATGAAATCCTAAACTGCATAATTTTACTTGAAATGGCTTCATCAAAGTTAAATAATGTTAAAGTCAATAAGGGCCCGAAAGTATTCATTACTCAGGCCTGTGAGAATTTTGCAGCGAAATACGGTCGTGAAAACTGTTATGTTGATGGTGATTTTTTAGTCCACACGCAAAACAGGGAATTTGTAAATGCCCATGACCTGGTCAAACATGTTTTAACAAAAGAGCATATTAATCTTATTAAAGTCGGTAAAAACCTTAAAAACAATTTGATTAACACTTATGAATTTATAGAACTTGACGAAATTGATAATCTTGAATTTTTAGATGATTTTATAAATCCAGGACAGTACATAGTGCGGTGAAGCAATGCAGAAAACAGAAGATATTGATTTAATAGTTAACCATCCGAAAAAGGCAATAAATAAGTTGGCTTTACCTATCATTATTTCAAACTTATTCATGGTTTTAAACAATATCATAGATGGAATCTGGGTTGCGGGATTGGGTTCTGAGCCTCTTGCTGCTGTTGGTTTTGTAACCCCTCTATTTTTGGCATTTGTTGGTTTTGCAAATGGTCTGGGTGCAGGTGCAAATTCATTGATTGCACGTTATATTGGCGCTGAAGACTATCAGAATGCGGGAAACAGTGCAATCCATTCCATGATGTTAAGCATCATAGTATCAATTTTTGCAACAGCAATAATACTGATTTTCTTAAGGCAAATATTCATTTCAATGGGCGCATATGAAATCATCTCCCAAACATTGGATTATGGATATATTATTATTGGAGGAGTCTATTCTGTATTTCTGCCTGCAATGATGGCTGCGATATTCAGATCTCAGGGTGAAGTCAAAAGGGCATCCTATCCGTTAATGCTAACAGCAATAATTAACATGATTCTTGATCCGATATTCATATATGTATTCGGATGGGGGCTTCGGGGCGCAGCATTCGCCACAGTTCTTGCGGCAACACTTGCAATGCTTCCCATGGTATATTGGATGTTTGTCAAAAGGGACAGCTTTTTAGAAATACGTATGAGTGAATATAAAACTAATTTAAAAATATACCGTGACATACTTGTTGTGGGAATTCCTGCAAGCTTGGAGCAGTTTATAATCTCATTCGTGTCAATACTTATGAACTACTGGCTTACATTGCTTTCTGGAACAATTGCAGTTGCAGCATATACTGCCACCTGGAGGCTGATTTCTGTTGGAATTTCACCATTGATAGGCATAGGTGTTGCGGCTCTAACGGTTGGCGGTGCAGCTTATGGTGCTAAAAATTTGGAAAATCTAAAAACAGCAATGAACTATGCCGTAAAATTGGGGCTGATTTCATCAATTGCAATATGTGCAATATTTTTCATTTTCGCAGATCCATTGTCCATGGTATTTTCATACTCACAAAACGGCGCAATATTGCATGAAAGGCTTGTTGAAGCAATAAGAATCTTATGTTTCTTTTTGCTGTTGATGCCGTTGGGCGCTATTGCCGGAAATATGTTTCAGGCAATGGGCAAAGGAACATTATCACTTCTTTTAACAATATTGAGGTCATTTATTTTGGAAGTTATTTTTGCAGCGCTGTTTGCATTTGTATTCGATTGGGCGGATATCGGAATATATATCGGTTTGGTATGCGGTATGGCGGTCGGTTCTGTAATAGGTTATATCTACATTAACTACTACCTGAAAAAACATGAAGATTATTTTAATGTTAATGTATTATAATGATTTGATTTTTTCAATGCTAAGTCCGGTGTGTTTGGATATTTCCTCATAGGTTAATGATTCTTTAAGGCTTTTTGCTATATTTTCTTTTTCTTCTTTTCTACCTTCTTTGAATCCTT
>NZ_JAUNXX010000011.1:0-11550 GCF_030539555.1 Methanobrevibacter sp.
TGCGGTAATGGATCTCAAAGGATACACAAGTGAGTATGATTTTGTTGAAACATAATTTATTTTAAATAAACTTGAAAAAGAGCTTAATGTGGAATTTAACACCCACAAAATTAAACTCCTGCAATCAATGCATTCATATATCTCAAATAAAAATGCCCACACTAATGAAAATTATCTGACTTTATATGGAACATCCACTTATCATGAAATCTGGGAGGAGATGTGTGCTAGAGTTTTCAGTGATAAATTACACAAACGTTTAAGAGATTTGAAGTTGCCTGTTGAGTTAAACAGTAAATTCCCGAAAAATAAAGAGTTGATTGATTTAATTAAAAAACCGAAATGGGTTTATAAAGGTATTCACACCAAAAAAGCCAAGGGAACTTTCATACCCGATACAGTAACATTTTACAATGATGAGTTTATCATTCTGGATGCCAAATATTACAATTTAAAATTTAGTGAGGATGTTTTGGATGGCCAGCCCGGTCTTGAAAGCATAACAAAACAGTATTTATATGAGCTTGCTTTTAATGATTTCATTGAAAAGCATAAATTCAAAGGAGTTAAAAACGCATTTCTGTTCCCGACTTATGAAAGTGAGGTTGAAAACAAAGGTTTTGTTGAGTTAGAAATTTTACATGATTTGGGATTGGAAAATATACAGGTTATTATGCTTCCTGCAAGAAAAATAAATCAGTTGTATTTAGATAATAAAAAAATGGGTATTGAGGAATTGAAATTATAATTATTGCATTCTATGAAAAATTTAGAATAATCTGAAGTATTGATAATACATTCGTTATTTTCAAAACCAGTAATTTCACAAAATTAATTTTAACTTCTTTTAAGAAAATCTCTCACCATATATAGAACATGCTAAAAATATTCTTCTTCATATGGCAATTAAATATGAGTCTTTAAAGAAAAAAATTAATAATTTGCCTAATGATAATGAGGTTGAATATGATAAAAAAACTATATTGTCGATTGAAGAGTGTATAGAAATCGATGGGTGCTAAGACTTCGATATTGAAATAATAAAAAAATTAAAAGCAAGTATCAAGCTTACTTTTAATTGAATTTAAAAATTAACTAGTATGATAAAATTACCTATTAATGCCTCCTACAACATGCCCTTTACCATCATAAAATTCATATGAATCATCATCATGCATCACTAGTTCACCCCCTCTGCCATCAGTATAATATTCAGTATCTCCATCTTTGCTTACAAATTCCCAATCACTAGCTTTGTGCTGTGAGAGTCCTAAATCATCAGGGGTTTCATCAGTCTGTTGGCTTGATTCTGTAGTTTGGGTAACTTCTGAAGTTGTTTCTGGTTCTTTTTCAACTACTTTTTTGGCAATGATTTTTATTTTTTGGGAAGTAGTATTGGCGGAGTAATTTTTATCACCTTCAAAGGTAATATTAACTACATAGTTGCCTTTAGAAATATTTGTTAAATTAACTTTAGCTTTTCCTTTAGAATTTGTCTTAATAGTTTTCTTTAAAACTTCTTTATTATTTTTATCTGTAATAATGATGTTTATTTTTTTATTTTTAATACCTGTGCCATTTAACAGTGAAAGTTTAACGTTTAACGCTCCATCTTCTTCAATTGTTTTATTGCCAATAACTTTAATTTGAGTTGACTGCTGTTGTTGTTCATTAAGCATGTAAAGTGCAACACCAACAAGTGCAATGATAACTATAACTAGCACGGCAATAATTATTTTATATCTCTTTTCCATATTACCACTTTAATATAATATTGTTATTAAAATGATATATATCAATAACAATATATAATTTTATTTTTATCCATGATGGGTTTTGGATGAAATTGAAGCTCATAATTTGTATTGGTATTAAACATTTGAATTATAATAGTGCTTTTTAGAAATAATTTTAAATTACAATCAACAAATATTATAACAACTTTAATACATTTATTTCCGGGTTGAAAATATGTCTTATATAATCAAAAAACAGAAGTTCTATAATTTATATGATAAAATAAAGGAAACTTGTGATTCAAATAACTATGAAATCCCAATTCTTTTAAGGGATTATGAAACACTTAAAAAAGAGGATTTCAAAAATGAAGATCTACAAAACGATTTGGAAAATTTCCTAATAACATTTCCTGAGTTTTCAGAAATTGCTCTAAATCTAAACGAAGAGCAGGAAGATGTTGTAACTTATGATGGAGATAAGTTTTTAAGTGTTGAAGCGGGTCCCGGTGCTGGTAAAACCAGAGTTTTAATTGAAAAAGTAAATTATATGGTAAATGAACTTGGGGTTGACCCTGAAACTTTGTTAATAATTACATTTTCCCATATGGCTGCCGAAGAGCTTCAGGAAAGACTTTCAGAAGGAGACCTTCTTAAAAGTGATGTTCAAAGAATGCATATTTCAACAATCCACTCATTTTGTGGTAGAGTCCTTGAAGAAAGCGGTCAGATTGGACTAAACATTATCTCAGATGAAGCAGGTGAGAAAAACATTCTATTTATAGGTAAACATTTAAAAGAACTGGGTTTCATCCAAGAAGCATACATGTCAAACAGTGAAATCAGAGACATCGAAGCCAAATACAATGAATATTGTGCTTTTGATGTTTACAGTGATAAATTAATTGACTATATTGAAGAAACAAGACCGGTTGACCCTGAGTATGTCAGTTTCGTGCGCAATTACATGGAAGAGCATGACGGCAAATATCCGTATGATGAAGTTAAAAACAATCCTGATTTTAAAAAGTCAAAATACAATGCAAAGTATTTACAAATTGCCAAATCTTACAACACATATGAAGAAATCCTAAAACGTGAAAATGCAATTGATTATGGTCATATGCAAAAGGATGCCCTGGAAGTTTTCAAAAAAGGATTTAAAACACCTTTTAAAAATATTTTAATAGATGAGTTTCAGGATACTGATCCGATGCAGATGGCATTATTTGAAGAGTTAATGAAAACAGCAGATACATTTACAGTCGTTGGTGATATTAACCAAAGTATCTATGGTTTTAGAGGCTCAAATACAAATCCTTTCACTTATCTTGCAAAACACCACAAGGATGAATTCGAATTCAAAAGCCTTCCAACCAATTACCGTTCAACTGAAGAGATTATTGACATTTCAGAAGACTTCATTATCCATCAAAGACCGGCCGATTCAGCTCTGGGAAAAGCAAAATGCGGGCGTGAAGTAACAAACCCAGTTTACTATCTAGTTAATGAGGATACAAAATCCGAAGCATACAATATCTATAAAATAATCGAGTATTTAATAGAAAACAAGAAAGTAAACAAATTATCAGACATCGGAATACTTCTTCGTTCAGTAAAAGACAGCTCATCAAGATGCATAGGTGATTTAAGAGAGCATCTTGATATAAATGGCATCAATTATCAGATGAGCGGTTTAAGTGATTTAATTGAAAAAGATGAAATCAAGTCAGTTTTAACTCTATTTTTCCATCTGGTATCAGATGATGATCCTCACAAGCACTTCTTTAACAGATGGGAGAGGGATTGGCTTAATCTGAAAGCATATGCTGACCAGATTTTATTCAATCTATCAGATAAAACTAAAGAGATTTTATACAATCTTCAAAATAAATTTGAAGCCGAAATTGTCCAAACAGAAAATGAAGTGTGGCTTGAATCACACAAATCCGGTGGAAAATCAACATTTGCCAAGGTATTTGACCGTGATGAGGAAATGCTTGTTGAAATATTCAACCGTGTTGAAAGGCCTGTTTTAGCAAACGAAAATTTAATCGAATACGGAATAACAAATGAAGATGATTTGGAGTTCTTCAAACGGTTAAATGAACTTAAAGACTCACTATATGCAGAAGATGTCAAATTTTATGAAAGACCAACAGTTTCTGAAGTTTATCTCAAACTCTTAACAGACATTACAGGATTTTTAAATGAGGACTTAATTTCAGATAATGATGAAATAATCTATAACCTTTCAAAGCTCACAAATTCACTTTCAACATTTGTTGAAGTCAGATTTGAAAGGGATATCAGAGGAGCATTCTGGTTCATATACAGAACAATTGAAGGCCATGAAGGATACAGAAAAGATGAGGATGGAGTTCAGATTATGACAATCCACAAATCAAAAGGTTTGGAGTTTCCGGTTGTAATCATTCCATCACTTAAAAAAGACAAATTCCCAATGAAATACATTGATCCAAACCCAAAAAGCGGATGGACATTCGGAAAACCTGTCTACTACACACCTGATGACTGTCTCAAATACCCTAAATTTGATGAGGAAATAGGACCTGAAAAGTCCCATGAAATGGAAGAGGAAAGGATAATTTATGTTGCAATGACAAGAGCCGAGGACACACTGATATTGTCAACTTTAGAAGATAACTGTGAGGCTTCAAGGGAAATTGCAATAATGCAGAATGATTACAGAAACCTTCCAAAAGGCCCCAAAAGAATCCGTGATGCAATCAACAGTAATTTGGACTACTGCAGATTAATTGATCCTTTAAACATTGACATAAATGTTCTTCCTCAAAAAGTAGAAGATGAAGATGACTCATATTGTGTTGATTTAAGCTTTACTGCTCTTGAAAACTACAACAACTGCCCGTTCAGATATAAACTTGCAAATGAAATAGGTTTTACAATAACAGAAAAGCAGGAAATCGATGAAGGTATTTTTGTTCACAAGGCACTTGAGGTCATCAATAAGGAGATTATTGTAAACGGCAATGAATTTATCGGTGAAAA
This sequence comes from Methanobrevibacter sp., assembly GCF_030539555.1. Lineage (GTDB taxonomy): Archaea > Methanobacteriota > Methanobacteria > Methanobacteriales > Methanobacteriaceae > Methanocatella. The sequence continues at coordinate 4,770 of NZ_JAUNXX010000011.1, forward strand.
TCAGGTAATCGATATTGTTAAAGAATTATTCGAAAAAGCAAATGAGGAACTTCACGAAGAAGACCCTGATAGATATGAAAAAGACCTAAAAGAAATAACCGATAATGTGCTTTACTACTATGAAAACTATGGAAAGAATTTAAAACTGCTTGACAGTGAATACCCGTTCTATTTAAAAGACAAAAATTACTCACTTACAGGTGTAGTTGACCTGATTTATGAAATAGACGGCAAACTGGGCATTATTGATTATAAGAATACCCGTTTAGAAGCAAAGTATAAAAATAAATTCAAAAAGCAGCTTCACTTATATGTCCTTGCTCTAAGAGACCAGAACCAGCAGTATGAAGGAATGGAAATCTCACAGCTTAAGGTATATACAATCAAGTCCAAAAAGATGCTTGACTTTGAAATCGATGAGGAATATATTGAAGATTTAAAACTTGAACTTGAACGTGTTGCAGAAAGTATTCACAATGGAGAATTTAACTCATGCAAATGCGAAGACTGCAAATACTGCAAGTATAAAAATATATGCAGACAGGATGTTTAACTTTAAATTGGTGATAATATGATAACATGCGACGTATGCGGACACCTGAACGATTCCTCAAGGGCAACCTGCGAGGAGTGCGGATCTGACCTGTCAGACAGCCCCGACTGGGGAAATGACTGCGGCGATGATGATTTGAACTATGACTACTCAGAGGAATTCGGATACTACGATGACGATTATTTCGGCGATTAGATTTTTGAATGTTATGAATGCGGAGCAGAACTTTATGATGAATTCTGCGATGAATGCGGATGGCCTGACGTCAACCAGGAACTGTTGGGCGAGGATTATGGTAAAGGGTGAAAAGTCATGAAAACATGTCCATTGCATTGGTGATTATGTTTGGATATATAATATCTAGCAAACTGTAATCGAATTTTTAATAAGTTGTTTTCATCATTAGTAATGTTGGAAATTATCATAATAGGAAATTACTTTATTTAATAACAAGTTTAACATAAGATTTATCTATTTATTCACATAAAATATTATTTAATACATGGTTTTTCATGCTGCAAATCAAGATATTCTGGAAGTGATTCGATGGTCAAAGATAAAGTAATTTACGATATTGATGAAATCAAACGCATATCAAGGGAAATAGACGCTATAACCGGAGTCATTGATGATGATAAAAGAGAGGAACTGAAATTAAAATATCCAGGATTTCGTTCTTTGAATATGCTTATAAAGAGTCATAATAAAAAATTTGGCGGGAATAAACCTTCTGTTAAAAATACCAATAAGAAAAATCACTCAAAAGCAAATTTTAAAAGTATCAATAAGAAAAATCAGTCAAAAGCAAATGCTGAATTTAAAAAGAAATTGGGTAAAATCAATCATTTTATTGATGATGATGAAAGAATTAAATTAAATCCAAAAAATTATGAAAATTTTAACAGACTTATCAATATTCAGAATAACGGATTTATTAAAAAAGAGCAGTCTGAAATCTTAAAGGAATTTAATTCCACTTTAAGGAAATCCACAGAAATTATTGATGAAAAAGAAATTGAAAATTTCAAAATTAAATACACTAAGGACTATCATGACTTTTTCACATCATTGAACATGGAAAAGTCAATTAATAAGTTCAACCGGGATTTGAAAAAAAAGCAGAATGCAGAAATAGTTTCTATTTTAAGGAATAAATACTCTTCTTTAAATGAACCGATTTCTAAACAGGCAGTTTCTGATTTGATTTCAAAATATCCTGATGGTGAATGTGGCATTTTAATTAAAAAATATAATAAACAGTATTTCAATAATAAATATAGAAAAACTGAAGAGGATGTTTTTTATTTAAACGATTATATTCGAAAAGACGATTGGGATTATTTTGATTCACAACGTGTGAATACCAGTAAAGAAATACTCAAATACAAAGATAGAGTTTCAAAGTTTATAAATAAGTTTACAGATGAAATAATCGGGTTTACTGAAGACTTTGCTAATTATGGTGTTGAGGATAATATTGAAAGGATTTTTCTTGTTTCAATTCCTTCATCCACAGCACAGAGAAATAAACACTCATCAATGAAAAAAACAATCAAAATCATTGAAGACAATTATAAAAAAGGATTGATTGATTGTGATAAAGAAATAATTAATTTCAGTGATGCGTTAGTTAGGGTTGAGGATGTTAAAACAGCCCATATGAATACTGATGACAGGCCAAAATATAATGATCATATAAGAACTATTAAATTTAATAATGAAGAAAAATATGATTTTGAAAATGGAGTATTTTTAGTTTTGGATGATATAACTACAACTGGAACTATAATGAGGGCATGTGGAGATATTTTACGAACTAACAATATTGAGGAAGATAAAATTTACAAACTTGTAATAGCTGCAACAAAGTGATATTATGATTAATAAATTCAAGGAATTGCTTTTTTTAAAGAATATAAAAGGATTGGGCAATGCCAAAATAAATAAAAATTATTTGGGATTATTGGATGAATACAGTGATTTGGATGATTTAATCACAGAAATTGAGTACAGGTTTAAGATTTCACTGGAGAATCTGGAAAATGCCAAAGTTAAAGCTGAAAAATTATATGATGAAATAACCGATGACCCTGAAATTCATATAATAACAGTATTTGATGAAAATTATCCTAAAAAACTGGAAGTCATGGGGAATAAAAAACCTCTGATATTATATGTTAAAGGAAATGTGGATGCATTATCCAAACCGAACATTGCTGTTATCGGTACAAGAAAACCCTCTGCATTAAGTCAGGAGTTCGAAACAGGTCTTGTTCAAAACATTGTTAACAAAACAGATAAAGTGGTTGTAAGCGGTCTTGCACTGGGCTGTGATAAGATAGCTCACCAGACAACAGTTGATGAAAATAAAATCACAGTTGCAGTTCTTCCAAGTGGCGTTAACGTCATTAAACCTGCTAAACATAAACAGCTGGCTCAAAAAATCATTGAAACTGGAGGATGTCTTGTTTCTGAATATGAGCCTCATGTAGGTGTCAATAGGGGTTCATATGTTGAGCGGGATGCGATTGTTGCAGCATTCAGTGATGCTACATTTGTAGTTGAATGCGGCATTAAAAGCGGAACAATGCATACAGTGGATTTTGCAAATGATTATAAAAGACAATTGTTTGCGTATCTGCCTGAAAACAGGCCTGAAAAATCATATGAAGGAAATGAATTTATTTTAAGAAACAATAAAGATGCAATTAAGGTTGAAGATATAAATGAATTTTTAGACAATCTTGAAAGTCTAAAGCCTAAAAAGAAATCCGCTTCGGTTCAGGTATCTTTATTTTAGTGTAAATATGAAATTTAAGGAATATGCAAAGGGAAATTTGGAATTTGAATTAGTAAAGGCAGATTATATTCTGGATAATTTTCAGCCCGAATTTGACTTTGATGGTAATAATTACTCCAGCGAGAAATTTGCAATTGAAAACTTTAAATTAAGAGGTTATAATGCATTTTTCACAGAAAACGACATCTGGAAGAAATTACTGATCTGTTTATTTTACAAAGAACTGAAAAGAAATCCGAATCACAGACCTTCCCTGTCAAATGTTAATCATCGTTATGATGATGATTTTTTCAAGGACAACAAAAGCAAAATCATCAGCAGATTCAATTATCTAAAAGGCGCTGATTTGGCTGAGGAGATTAGAGGAAGATGTCCCAAGGTTGATTATAAGATTATTGAACTGTGCAATCATTTAAAAAACGCTCAGATACTGCAGGTTTTATATGATTTGATTTCCAACTTTAACGTTAAGAAAAGAGGTTTTCCGGATTTATTTGTTTATAACGATGAAAAAGCTTTTTTCTGTGAGGTAAAAGGAAATTCGGATTCACTAAGTTATGTTCAGGTTAAAAAACATGAAGTCCTGCTAAATGCGGGCATTGATATTGTAATATTCGGCATAAATAAAAACAGATTATGGGTGGAAGAGCAAAAGAAGAAATACTTTAACAGAGGATTATTCAGAAGAGGCAATTTCATCGACAGTTACGATTCAAAGATATATGTGGCCGATAAGGTATACAGTCAGCTCATCGATGAAGGTATAGAAAACTTCAAGAAGGATTTCTTAAAACGCCATGACTTTTACGCTTTTGTGGGATTTTTAAATATTTTAGATGATTATTCGTTTGATGAAAAGATTGATGCCATAAAGGCACCTTCACAGGAGTTAATTGATCTTTCAGCTGAAAATGCAAAAAAGATAAAACAATTAAAAACACTTAAGGAAGCCAAGATTTTAGAGGATAAAAAGAAATATCGCGAAGCAATTGAACTGTATTCTAAAGTTGACACTTTTAAATCTTATAAGCGGATTATTTACTGTTATCGCTCATTAAAAGATTATGAAAATGAATTGAAGTTGATATATGGTGGAATCAATAATTCAAACTTCACTACAAATGATAAAAGTTTTTTCAAAAACCGTTTAAGGAGATTTTTCAAAAACAAAAACGATTATGAAATTATAAAAATCAATAGGAATTGCCCATATTGTGGAAGCACAATCATTTTAAATAAATTCAAAAAAAGAAATAAAATTAAGATACTCACATGTTCTAGTGATAAATGTTACTGGTATGGCGGAGTTTATACGGATAATTCAGATGATTTGAATGTTTAGTATAAAATATTTTTTTAGTAATTAAACATAAATTATATTGATTTTAATTTGTAATGGTTGTATTAAAAATGGAAAACATTAAAAATGATAATATTGTTGAGGTTGTTGAAAAAATCCTAAAAGATCCGGGGGATACAATGCATGTAGGTTTGGCGCATGAGCTGATTGATTATCTGGTGGATGCCACACTGATTTGCCCGTCAGATGGCGAGGGAGGTATAACTGTTCTTCAGTTGGGACCTAATTTATTTCTTCCGGCATCATGCGACATCGATGATTTCAATAGGATTTTCAAAGAAAGAACTCCTGAAAAATATGAATTCAAAAACCTTAAAGCATTTATAAAGGACACCGACGGTATCATTCTAAATCCGGGAAGTTTCGGTTTTATACTAAACCCGGCATTTTCAAAGATGGTTTTCACTAAAATCAACGATAAAACACCCCTTTCAAAAGGCTATGATGTTAAAATCAGACTGGATGATTTCAGACCTTTGACCTGGAGAGATTTGATTTTGCCTGCAGGCATAACATTCAAGTACCTTGACAGCATCATGAAAATATTATGGGATTTTTCAGGCTATCACTTATCAAGGTTCACCTTCAAGGACAGCCCTGATGTAATCACAAACGAGTTTGAAGATATTGATTTCAATCCGGGAGAGCTGAATTCCAGTGAAATAATCATTGATGAGTATTTTGAAAATAACAGGAAAATCTACTGGGAATATGATTACGGTGACGGATGGTCATTTACCATTGAAGTCAAAAAGGCAGTTGAATATGATAAGTATTATCCTTTAATCAAACGTTTTAAGGGTGAGTATAATCCTCAGGACGATATCGGCGGTGTCTGGGGTTTGGAAAAACTTATTGATGAAGACCCGAGTCAATTAACCAGATTCAATCAGGAAGACGTTCAGTGGGATTTGAAATATTATATGTCCGGTGAAAGTGATGGATAAACTGCAAAAGGACTTGGATGATTTGAACAGTTCAATCAGGGATTTGGAAAGTCAAATAGAAAAAGAAAAAGAGATTGCAGAAGAAAGTATCAAACAGTTAAACGCACAATTGTCTCAAATCAGACAGGATAAAAGGAGTTATGCAGCTAAAAACGATTTTGAATCTGTTCAAAATTGCAGAAGAAAGGAAGAAAATCTTAAATTCAAAATCACTTCCAAATGGAACAGGCATTCCATTTTAAAAAACGATCTGATTAAGTTAAAAAGGAAAAAAGATAATCTGGACTATCAAATTAAACTTGAAAAAGATAAAATAAAAAGAAATGATGAGAATTTAAAGAGAATGGATAAGGTTTTAAAAAACTATAGGAAAACCCAAAATCTAAAACAGGCAGCAATCGATTCAGATATAAATCCCGAACATGTCGAGCAGTGGTATGAGTGGGGTAAAAATGATTATAACCAGACATACTCCTACTTTCACAGTCAGATTATTGAAATTGATGAATTTTTCAAGTCTCTTGAAGCGCAAAAACTCAAAAAACAGATGGATGATGTTGTTGACGCATACAGGAAAACTGATTCTTTAAAGGAAGCTTCCAGGATGGCTGGTGTCAGTTATGATACTGTCATGTACTGGTATGAATGGGGTTCTCGAGGTTTTGGTAGTGAAAATACGTATTTTTTCAAAAAAATAGATTCATAATCAATATCTATTGTAGAACAGTGTTCTACAATTTCCCAAAGATATCGATTTATACTTTATCCAATTAGATTATTGCCTAATTGTGGAGGCTAAACCTCCTGATTAATATTAATGATTGAATTATATATAAATGTATTTTCAGGGAATTTATATCCTTTAAACGTGGTGAGAGTCTAGATTTTCCAAAAAAAATCTTGTTTTAAATGCTAAAAATATTTAATATATTAAATATGGGTGTTTTCTAGGTTATATGATTTTTTAAGTGTTCATTGTTGACTAAATCTGTTTTTGGGATCTTTTGTATTCTTCATAAGCTTTATCGATTCTTTTTTTTGATTCAATTTCATGTTCCTCGAGCAGTCTTTTTCTTATTTCCCTTGATTTTTTCTTAGGTACGAATAACATGTTTTTCACC
>NZ_JAUNXX010000011.1:11586-41445 GCF_030539555.1 Methanobrevibacter sp.
ATTCAATTGGGATCTTTTGTATTCCTCGTAACTCTTGTTCATCTGTTCTTCAAGCTCTTTTAAACCTTCTTCAATTAATCTTCTATGCACTTCCCTGCGTCTTTTTTTAGGTACGAATATCATGCTTTCACCTTGTGTTAAATTTTGATTTTTATTAATATTTAAACTTTTCATTTTCCTTTTTAATCCATTTGAAGTTATTTGTTTTACTTATGAATGCTATTTGCGTTTCACTACTGACTGTTTCATTTTCATAAGACAATTTTTGTTTCAATGCAGTTAATTTAATCAAATGGTCTGATAAATCCCATAATATTGTTTTAGGTAAGAATTCTGTTAATTCAGAAGTTTCGTCAATGGCATTTAATCTGTAATATTGTATCATTTTTATTATGTTTGAATTGTAGTTCTCTATTAAAATTTTACAAATGGTTTGCATTTGATGAATATTTTCTGTTGAAAAATCTTCTTGAATCATTTTTTCTTTTAGTTGTTTGAGAAACTTTTCATCAGATTTTTTAATATAATCTTCAATATATTCATTAAAATCATAACTAACTCCCGTAATGAATGCATATGCCTCTTCATTAATTGCAAATACTTTAATTATTGGTTCTTTTGAGTTCACTCTCAAGTCGACTTCATCATATATTATCTTCCCGTTGTCGTTACAGTGCAGATTTATTTCAAAAAATGTTGGATAGAACTCATCTGCATTAAATCCGGCAATAATCACTCCTGTTCCTTCAAAGGACAAGTGATGGGAAAACATTTTCCAAAGTATTTGATTATATTTGGCCTTATCTTTATTTTCTGGGATTATGTCAAAAAATTCATCCGAGAAGTTTCTGTAGGCTTTAAGATATGATTTGATTTCATTTTTGGAGTAATAATTTAAAGTTTCATCAAAGCCATATTCTTCGATTTCTTCTATTATCTGCCTTTTGAATGATTTCAAAATCCAAGATAGGTAATCGTCGGTGCTTGTGTAAGTGGTGTGTGTAGATAAGTATTCGATGAATCCGCTCTTGATGTTTTCGATTGATTTGAGATTTTTGAAATCCACTGTTTTTGAAAATTCACCGATCAGCGTTTCAAGGAGTATTTCCTGAAAGTCAACGTTTCCGTTAATCATTATTGCAATGGGATAGTCTGATGTTATTTCAAATATCTTGTTTGCACAGTTGTATGATTTGTTGGCCGGCGTTGTTATCGCCATGTCGCTTGCAAGTGTTATACCTTCCTTTGTTAAGATAATTGTTTCTGATGTAATTTCAATTCCTCCATTTATTTTTGCTTAATATTCAGTTAAACTAAATATAATTTATATTTTTCGCATTTTTAAAGGCAATATTGCTTTTATTTTATTAAATAATGATTTTAATTAAGTTTTGATGTTACTGTATGATGTTCGTTTTTAGAAATTTTTTTTAATTACAACAAACAGACATTATAACAACTTTAATACAACTAACAGTTTTAAAAAATGTATGGATTATCAAAAAACTTAAAAATGCAATAAAATGTCTTGGGGTGTCAGTATGAAGTTGAAATTGGAAAATACCGGACCGGTAAACCGCGCAGACATTGACATTAACCGAATCAATGTTGTGGGCGGAGTTAACACAAGCGGAAAATCAATCATATCAAAATTATTGTACTGCTGTCTTAAATCCAGAATTGATGATGAGTCCATTGATTTTTTAATGGACAGCGAAGGACTTAAAAGTTTCAAAGACTCGGATATTGTTTTTGATGGTGATGTTATACCTTCGGATGTTTTTTACATCGACAACATTTCGATTCTTGATTTGAAGGATTTGGAAATCCTGCGGCTGGATCATATAGTCCACATGAAGGAGGCACTGGAAAGAGATGATAATGCTCCAAGTTCCAAAACTTCACAAATACTGTCAAAAATCCAAAACATTATCAATTCGGACTGCCTGAATCTGACAGGCATATCCTCGGGAATCAAGGAAATCGGAGTCATACAGGCACTTTTAAAAAACAGTTCCCTGAAGGAAAACTCCTTTTTAATCATTGATGAGCCTGAAAGCAATCTCCATCCGGAATGGCAAATCAGATTCGCCCATGTACTCGTGCTTCTTGCAAAAGAGCTGAACATCACGCTGTACCTGAACTCCCACAGCCCGATGTTTATAGAGGCAGTCAGCCTATATTCACAGTATTATGATTTAACGGACAAAACCAGTTTCTATCTTACGGAAAAATACGATGACGGTTATATCTTCAAGAAAATCAACCCCAAAAACATGGGTGCAGTATATGAAAACCTGACAAGACCCTATGATGAGCTCGACAAACTGAAAGCCAAAATCATATTTAAGGAGTAGATTCAAATGACTCTAAGTTCAGATGAAGCAAAATTTGTAGAATTTCTTGAATCTTTTCCTCAGTTCTACTGGCCGTCTCATAAGATTGCCGAAAACTCAAAGGGAGTGTCAATCCTTCCGATGGATGGCGGAAAAAACGAGTTTAAGATGTATGCACTGGATGAAATCACCCATTCATGTTCTATTTTTAGGGAGGGAGGAGTATGGTTTACTCCAAAGACAACCGATGCGATATGGTATAAAAAGGAAGGTGAAAACTTCTTGATTTTCTTAATAGAATTTAAAGGGGATTTCTTATGCAGGACTTCAAGCAAATGCAGACTTGTTGAAGTGGTTGAAAGTCTAAAAAACAAAAATTACAACGATGAGCTTACAGGAGAAATAACTTCCCTTGATAAGATTGTCGATAAGTACTCGGACAGGATGCTGAACGGACTTGCGGCAAAGCCTCTCGAGACTGTTACAATAGCCTTGCCTTTGATTTATGAGGAATATTTCAATAAAAATGACGTTGAATACCTTGATATCCGTAAATTTTTATCCGATTCAAGGATAATCTATAGGGTGGTTTCTATTTCAGAGGATTACGAACCCAACCGCCAGCGCTCAAGAGGAAGATCATACAGATGCTCCAACATGGTCTCATCAGCATGCAAACAGTTGGCCCGTCAAAGACACGACCATGAAATCGACTCATCATATGAATCAAGCCTCCAGACATATCACAGAAGATACGAACGTGCCGGAATTGTATACAGTGCCGGTTTTGTAGACAATATCGCTTTTAACAATTTCATTGAGAATTACTTGAAATAAGAGGTGAATACATGATAACATGCGACGTATGAGGACACCTGAACGACTCCTCAAGGGCAACCTGCGAGGAGTGCGGATCTGACCTGTCAGACAGCCCGGACTGGGGAAATGACTGCGGCGATGATGACTTGAACTTCGACGATTCCGAAGATGTGGGATACTTTGACGACTCATACTATGATGATTAGATGTTTGAATGCAGTGCTTCGGCGAAGGATTCGTTAGATGCGACAACTGCAAAACGTTATACACTGTGCAAAAGAGGAGGTAACTTAAATGTGTGAAAGGGAAGTTTCGTTCTGCCCGTGCTGCGGAGCAGAACTATATGATGAATACTGTGAGGAATGCGGATGGCCAGACGTCAACCAGGGATGGCTCGGCGAAGAGTATGGCTGAAGGATGAAAAGTCATGAAAACATGTCCTGAGTGAGGTTCGTTGCTTGCAGACAACGAACCATATTGCGAGAACTATGGTTCGGTCTGAATTTTGACCCTGGAAGCTGAAGATACCCAAGAAGTTCTTCAAAAAGCAGTACATACATGGGGAGCATGTAAAGGTCTCACATTATGTCATAAGTAAGGAAATAGATTGGATTTTCTTTATAATTGTGCTGTTTATATTGGCATTTCTTGTTTTCTTTTATTTATTCTTCAGGTAATCATTTGGATATCCAATCTCAGCAAAATCGAATTTTTAATAAGTTGTTTTCACCATAATTTTTTCAATATGAATTTCTTGAATAATGCCGGAAATTGTTATATACATATGATTGACACAAATTATAATATAATACTAAAATGGAGCATATTTTTATGGAAAACAAAAACATAATTATAATATTAGTTGCAATAATCGTCATTCTTGCTCTTGTTGCTGGGGTGATGTTTTTTCAAACAATCAATGCAAAGGAACCAACTAAAGTCAAGATAACAAGCAATAATACTTTATATGAAGGTGAAAATCTAACTCTTAAATTGACTGATTTAAACAATACTCCTTTATCTAAAGAAAAGGTCAACATTACAATCAAAAACAGTAAAGGCAAGATTGTGGCGAATAAAACAGTTAAAACCAATGAGAAAGGCAATGCCAAACTGGATTTGAATCTTAAAAAAGGAAATTACACGGTTAATGTGACCTATGGCGGTAATGAAAACTACACTGGAAACAATACAACTCAGAAATTGACCATTAAAGAGGAAGAAAAGATTGTGGAAACCCAATCAACCACTTCAAGCGACACATATGTTGAAAGAACAGAAGGAAACTTGGAGTATGGTTATAAAGATGGAAGATATGGTTTTTGGACTCCTGCTGGAAATTTCATTGAAGATAAGAGTAGAGCATTAGCCGGTGAAGATCCTATTGAGCCGTTTATGAGGGATGGGTCTTTTTATAGTCAAATTTAATTTTTTGTGTGGATGCAACAGCATCTATACTATTTTTTCAATATGATCATAATCAGTATCATAAATTGATTTCACTATGAAAAATTGTATTTGCCTTAAAATATTGATTTGAATGAGTAATTAGTTAATTAAAGCTTTTTTAATCATTAAATTTATATTTACGGAAATTAAATATTTTCATTGTGGCAGGTGAAACTTTTTTCAAAGAAAATTCATGTGGTGAAAAAAGTGGTTACAAAAGTAGAAATGTTTAAAAAGGAAATGGAAAGGCCAAAAGAAATCTATGAACGTGAAATCGCAGATTTCACCAAAAGATATCCTGCCCTGGGAAAGATGACCATAACCGAACGTCCCGACATTGACGTTCAGGAATACATCTTCTCTTTTGAAAACCTGAACAGAACTTCACGCAATGAACTGGACAGAATCTATCTGGAAATCACAGACCATATGGATGAATTTTCAAGACACAACGATATTGAAAAATTCTCAAAATGGGCAGTGATTTGGATATAATTGGGGGCAATCAGCATGAATATTAACAAATACCCTCAATTTCAACTTTATCTGTTGACATTGAGACTTTTAAAGTTGAAGAATAAATTGATTCCTCAGGATTGTGATGAATATGCATCAATTCAACAATTGTCAACAGAGCCTATTTCAGTTCATATCTGTTTTGCCAATTATGGCTTGAAGATGTAAAGCATTTTAAGCCAATTCCAATTAAGGAATTTGAAGATGATGAAGTAAAGGTCAGTGAACATTTGCAGGTTAGAAATGCTCTTTATAATTTTGGTGAAAAAATAGCTAAGAGGGATTTGGACAAACTTGCGACACTATTCCAAAAAAAAAAACATTTCAAAAATAAATCAACATTGCTTCGCTCTTAGTTTTACAATTCTCATTTTTAAACATTCGTTTACTAATATAAAGATATATTCACATTAAAAAAAAGCCATTTAAAAAAAGAATAGTAAAAAAATAAAAAGGGGATAAGTGAAGTTTCACCTACCATAGTCTGTGTCCGGCATCGTCATATCCCGGCTCGTCCATGTCTATGTATCCGTTGGATCCCACATGGTAGTCCACCATGCCGTACTTGTTGAGCATGTACTGGTCAACCTCTGCCTGGCTGTACATCGGTGTTCCGTCTGACTTGTATGCGTATGCTGAAGGTGTGCTTGAGGATGTCTCGGCCTCTGCAACCTCCTCCTCTTTAACGGTTATTGACTTTGTGGTGTTGCATCCGTTGTGCTTGTCGTCACCATTGAATATGATTGTCACCTTGTACTTTCCGGCCTTCTTGTCAAGTTTTAGGGTTCCCACACCGTTGTCGTTTGTCACAACTGAATGGTAGTCGCTTGCCTTGTTGTTGTCTGTGATTGTGATGTTTACTGTCGCATCAGCCAGCCCATTGCCGTCGGCATCGACCAGCCTGATTTTTATTGCGTCTCCTTCATTCAATGTGGCGTTGCTTTTGTAAGCCACTTTTGTATCTGTTTTTGTCATGTTCGGCAGCATCATCGCCCCTATGCCCACAAGAAGTGCGGCAATGACAACGATAAGTGCCAGAATTATAATCTTGTTGTTATCCAATTGTATCACCTATAGTTAAATATTTGTGTTCAATTCGTATTTAATGATTTCTTAGTTTTGTTAAATCAGTAATATTAATAGCTAAGATGTGCATAAATAGATATCAATTAATAACTTTTTTGGAGGAAAGGATTTTGATAGACAAAAGGATATTGGTGCTGGCAATGTTGCTTGTGGCTTTTGTGAGTTTGGGAGCAGTAAACGCATCTGAAAACATCACTGATGATGCTAATGTGGGGAGTCCAAACCAGATTGTTGAAGATTTAAATGGCGGCTTGGATGATTGTGAAAACATTAATTTGTTTGTTGATGAGGACAATAATGAGTTGTCAAGTGTCAATGATGGTTCTGACAACCTGTCTCGAGTATGGGAAGAGGAAGGCTATGAAGATTGGGTATTCTGCAAAAGTTACTCAACATACAACTATGATGACAACTTCACTTTCACAATAAAGAAATCTTTCGATGGTGAAGCCTACATTTTAAAGGGAACTCCAAATAATTATGGTGGTGTCGAGTTCCATGATAATGATCAGGTCTATTTCACCAAGATAACCAATGGAAAAAGTTCCAAACCAACAACCATTTCCCTGGCCGATTTGGGCCCAGGCAGTTATGAGTTCGTGGTCATAAGATATGACTTTTCCAATTACCATCCAGAATGGGGTGACGGATACAGATATGTGATGAAGACGGTCACTTTCAGCGTCATGGAAAAGTATGTGTCCCCGGACGAGGTAGTCAACAACAAGAAAATCACTCTTGAAACAGGCAATGTGGATGGAAAATGTGATGAAAACATTCTATTCACGGTTCGCACCGCTGAAGAGGGCATTTATAAGTCCGGCTTGAACATCACATTCAGTTGCAATTATGAAGAGCATTCGGCTGTCACCGACTCCAACGGCTATGCGACTTTGAAGATTCATTTGAAAGCCGGAACATATATCATAACGACACGCTGCGGGGGAGTTTCCAAGGACAATACCATAAATGTCAATAAGGTCTATGTTGCAAACAAGTACAAGGATGCATATGTAAAACCTTTAAGCACTTACTATAAAAGCAACGCTAAAGTCAGTTACGGTTGGAAAGGAAACCTTGAAGGATATTTCAGAATTTACAAGGGTGGCAAGGTGATATACCAGACCAAATTGAATTCAAACGGATACATTGACGATTACTTCAACTACGAAACTCACAACATGCATCATTCACTTTCCAAGATGGGTGTCGGAACATATAGTGCGGTGATTACAGACAATAACGGAAAGGCAATAGCAAAAGGCACTATAAAGATTGTAAAATCACCGACCCATATCAAATGCAGTTCATTTGTCATAAAGGTGGGAAGCAAAAGGTCAATTGCTGTCTATGTCTATGACAATTCCAATTCACGAAAGGGTGTTGCCGGAGCAGTACAGCTTAAAATCAACGGAAAGACCTATGGAGCCAAGGTCAAAAACGGCGCTGCCGTTGTCAGGAACGTCAAGTTCCCATTGAACGTAAAGACCTACAACGGCTATGTCAAGTTCCTGGAAAACAAGAACTATAAGGCAAGCTCCGCAAAATTCAAAGTCAGCGCAAGGAAACTGACATCACGGATGTATGCAGATTCCATTTCCACAACTACAGGTGCCAAAAATACATTGAGTGTATATGTGGGCATTATGGATTTGGATTGGAACATTCTAAACGCCAACTCAGGAACTGTCAGATTCACCCTCAACGGCGAAACATATTATGCGAAGGTCAAAAACGGCTATGCTCAAGTGACAGTAACAGCACCATACTATGCGGGAACATACACATGCAAGGCAGTCTATTTGGGAAGCGATTCAGTCAAGGGAAGTTCTGCAAGCTTCAGCATGGTGGTTAAAAGTCCTTCTCCATATAAGGTCATAACCACAACAGCCAAAAACGACTGGACTTATGCATGGTCCGGAGAATTTAAAGTCTCCACCAAGATATGGGATATGACTGCAGGTTATATGGCACCTTACAAGTATGTTGATACAACACTCTATAAGAACGGAAAGCAGATTACAAACACAAAATACTATGTGAACTATCAAATCGACGGTAAATGGACCGGATGGAAACAATATGGGATTGTTTCAACAGCTCACCACAGACTGTCCGTGCCTGATGAGTCATATGTAGGTCAAATCAAGGTTAAATTCAACAAGAATGTCAATCCGTCATATTGATGACTTATGGAGGAATCGAAATGGAAAACAGAAACATAATTATCGCTTTGCTTTTGATAGTTGTCGTTCTGGCAATCGTTGCGGGAGTCATTTTCACGCAAACGATGAATGCAAAGGAGCCGACCAAATTAAAGATTACAAGCAACAATACATTAAATGAAGGAGACAACTTAACATTGCAACTGACTGATTTGAACAGGACTCCATTGTCCAATCAGAAAGTCAATATAACTGTTAAGGACAGCAATGGAAAAACAGCAGTCAACAAAACGGTCGAAACCAACTCCAACGGAACTGCCAAACTGGATTTGGACCTTAAAAAAGGAATGTATACAGTCAACGTTACCTATGACGGAAACGAAAACTATGCTGCAAACAATACTGCCCAGAAATTGACAGTCAATGAAGCCCACACTGAATCTGTCAGCGAATATTCATCAAACAGTTATCCCCGTTATAATCCTGCATTCGGAAGTTACAGAACTGTTGAAACACATGATGAATTGGCTCTGATTGAAACCGCTTCCGGCCAGATGTATGTTCTGGGCGGTGATGAATATTATACCTATGGCGGTCGTGATTCACAGGGACACATTGAACTGGGGTCCTTTGTTGGAAAGTATTAGGCAGAATCAACGTGACAATCTTTAGAGGTAAACTATGGAAAACAATAAGATCATCATTGCTTTGCTTGTGGTTATCATTGCTCTTTTGGCGGTCATGCTGGTGATGATGCCGAATGTCACAAAAACGGATTCGACAGCCCAAACCACAGATAATGCCACATCCAATCCAGAAACGCCGGACACCATAAAAGTGGAATTGCCGGAATTTGAAACGAAGTATAAGAAAACAGTTGGTGAATATACTGTAGAAGCCCAAAAATGGCAAGGCGGAAGCCTTGGAGGATTTGGCGTTTGGTTATACAAGAACGGCGAGCAAGTGGATAGGGATTCATATCTCTCCCGAGCATACTTCTATAAGGATGGGGAATGGAAATGGAGCGAATGGGGAAACGGTGAAGGTGCAGCCTACCATAAGTATCCGTTAGACAATGGCATTGAGATTCGGGAGGTTGAAGTGAAATTTTAGCCGATTTAAAGGAAGACCTTTGAAGATTCGTTCTGTTAAGCTTGATTGATATCAAATCATAATCAGGTAAGTGCTTCGGCATTTGCTTTTTTTCTTTTTTTCCTATCTCCTTAAGGCATTAAATCCATCCTAACGTCTCAGATGTTTATCTGAAGAATTTGTCTGTTTTTTTCACACCTTTTCACAGCCCAACATAAAATAATTAATTGCCTTTTCAAGAATTCGGCAACTCATTTTTGTAGGAAATATTATAATCTACATGGTACATAAATAGTTATCAATTAATATGTTTTTTAAGGGAGGAAATTATTTTGCAAAACAGAAAACTAATGGTGTTAGCAATCATTCTCACTTGTTTATTTGCCATTTCGGCAGTCAGTGCTGCTGAAAATGCAACAGATGAAGTGGTCAGTTTGGATGATGCAATTGAAATTGAAAGTCCTAGTAATGATGTTGTTGGGGGTAATGAACCGGCAACAGAATTGTCTGTAAATGTTGAAAGTGAAGTGAATGATGAAAATACGGTTAACTCTTCTTTTGAATATGTGGGTGATGGTAAAATATCATCTTCTTTAGAAAATCAGAATATTTTGAGTTCTTCACCACCATATTATATGTATAACGCTCATGTTCAAGGTACCGCTATTAATTACGGGTCAAGCGGGTCCATTTTTATTTCTTATACTCCATCTACTTCAAGTAGCTATTCTTATAAATATGATTTTTATCTGAAGGTTTATGACTCCAACAATGTTGAAAAAATCAGTAAAAGGTATTACGGCACTTCAACCTCCAGCAATAACCAATATTACTCAATAGGTGCTACCTCTTTTGATCCTGGTGTTTATACTGTCAAACTCATAAACTCTTATGACAATCATGTTATGAGCACAAGCACATTGACAGTATATTCCGTACACCACAGTCTCTACTCTGTCAGTGTTTCCGATACAAATATAAATTACGGGTCTACCGGATCCATTACAATGTCTATTTCTCCGGCATCTGGTTCTTATTTAAAATATGATTTTTACTTGAAGATTTACGATTACAAAAATGCTGAAAAGGTAAGTAAAAGATATTACAGTACCAGCTCTTCTAGGGCAGTGACATATAACATCTACTCTTCCAGTTTTGGCTCTGGTTCCTATACGATAAAAATCATTAGCAATCAGGATAATTATGTCATGTCCAGCGCAAAATTGAACATTTATGCCCTGACATATTCCTCTTATTCAGTCAGGGTTTCAAATACAAACATCAATTATGGGTATGCAGGATCCATTAAAATGTCCATTTCTCCGGCATCTTCAAGTTATTATAATAAATATGATTTTTATTTGAAGATTTACGATTCAAATAATGTTGAAAAAGTTAGTCAAAGGTATTACAGTACCTCTTCTTCCAACTCAGCATCATACAGTTATTCTTCAACTGCCTTTTCTCCGGGCAACTATACCATAAAAATTATTAACAGTTATGATAATCATGTGATGAGTACAGCCACACTCTCCGTTAAAAGAATAAGTCTTGAAACTCAGAATCTAGTTGGAAACTGTAATGAAATTATGGAATATAAGGTCCGTGCTAGTGAAAATGGTGAATATAAATCCGGTTTGAACATAATCTTTGATTGCAATGGTGATGAATACAATAGGACAACAGACAATCAGGGTTATGCAACTTTAAAAATACATTTAAAAGCCGGAACCTATCATATAACCACAAAATATTCTAATATTGAAAAGCAAAACACCATCACTGTCAACACGGTATATGTTGCAAACCAGTGTAAGGATGCTTATGTAAAATCCCTGACCGGTTATTACGGCGGCAAATACAAAATCAAGTATGGCTTGAAAGGAAACCTTGAAGGATATTTCAGGATTTACAAAGGAAATAAGGTAATCTATCAAACCAAGTTCAATTCAAACGGATACATTGACGACTACTTCAAATACACTGCACACAATAAAAAGCATTCACTTTCCAAGATGGGTGTTGGAACATACAGGGCAGTTTTAACCGACAGCAATGGAAAGGCAATAGCCAAGGGCACAATAAGTATTGTGAAATCACCGACCCACATCAAATGCAGTTCATTTGTCATAAAGGTCGGAAGCAAAAGGTCTATTAATGTGTATGTCTATGACAAATTCAATTCAAGAAAGGGCGTAGCTGGAGCGGTTCAGCTTAAGATTAACGGAAAGGTGTATGGTGCCAAGGTCAAAAACGGTGTTGCCGTTGTCAGGAACGTGAAGTTCCCATTGAACGTAAAGACCTACAACGGATATGTCAAGTTCCTGGAAAACAAGAACTATAAGGCAAGCTCCGCAAAATTCAAAGTCAGCGCAAGAAAGTTGACATCAGTAATGTATTCAGATTCCATTTCCACAAAAACAGGAGTTAAAAATACTCTGAAGGTTTATGTGGGCTTCAAGGATTTCGATTGGAACATTATAAATGCCAACTCCGGAACTGTAAAGTTCACTCTCAACGGCGAAACATACTATGCGAAGGTCAAAAACGGCTATGCTCAGGTAACCGTGACAGCACCATACTCTGCAGGAACATACACATGCAAGGCAGTCTATTTGGGAAGCGATTCCGTCAAGAAAAGTTCAACCAGTTTCCAGATGGTCGTCAAAAAGAAATCTAATTTAAAAACTGCTGTATTGCCAGTGTACTATCATGAGTTTGTTACTAAAAGATTAAGCAACAAAGATGTGATAAACGTCTTTTATGAGGATACTCCTAGAAGGCAATATAGCATGGGTGTTAGCGTATGGGCTACGCATGGATATGGCTTGGTCGAACCGAAATATACGAAGCTGGTTTCATCAAAAGTATGGTTTATGAATGATGAAACTGGCGGTGTTATCACAAGAACATCCAGCAACGTACGTTATGACTATATACATATTGGATTTATAAGAGGTTATACTCCATATAAGGTTCAAGTGTGGTACAAATAATCATTAGGAATTGAAAGGGGAGTTGGAAGTTTCATGGATATTAGGTATTGTCCGGAATGTGGAAAAAGGTTGGATGAGGATTCACTTTTCTGTACAAACTGCGGTTTTAAGGTCGGGGATGAGAATAAAAAAACCAGATATTGCAGCAATTGCGGTGAAAAAATAGACCTCAATAATGAGTTTTGCTCTAGCTGCGGTTTTAAGGTCAGGGATGAGATTAAAAAAACCAGATATTGCAGCAGCTGTGGTGAAAAAATAGATTTCAACGCCGAAATATGCCCTAAATGTGGTGTCAGAGTTCAATATCCATTGGTAAATTCTGCACGGGAAAAAATAAAAAGGAATGCGAACAAGGCAGATAACTTTTTAGTTAAATATGTCACTTATAGGAATGTTTTAATTATACTTTTGGTGTTTATAATAATAGGATTGGTGGTTGCCGCCCCTTCAATAATCAATTATTTGACTCCATATAAGGAAGTTGGCTCCGATTATATCGCCGATCCTGTTGCAGGTGAAAAAGTGCAGTTTGACGGCGAGTATATGGGACATACCTCCTGGGGCGGAGGATATTTATTCTATCTTTCGATAACAAATAATGATATTGTGAAGGTTGGGGACCAATATGTCATCATACAGGGGGATTATTTGTCTCATGATTTGTATGGAAAAGAGGGAAAAACGATCCATCTTGAAGGCAGGTTTGCAGAGGGTGGCCTTTCAAAACAGCGTTTTGGTGACGGCTATATTGAGGGCCATTGGTTTGGAGCCCACACGATTGAAATTGTAAATTGATGATAATATTTTTTTATAGGTTAACTTTGATTCATGTAAATGATTCAATGTAATTTGGGATTGGTTAATCTAATATTCCTCCAGGCAGGTGAATTCAATGGAAAAATTACAAAGTGACATGGACAGATTAAACTATGAAATTCAGGACTTGGAAGACCAAATCCGAAATGCTGAGGAGGAAGCTGAAGCAAACATCCAGCCCCTAAACGATGAACTCGCACAAGTCATGGAGGACAAGAGAAGATTCGCATCAAAAGGAGATTTCGAATCCGTCCAGTCCTGCATAGCGAGGGAAAGCAATCTCAAGTTCAGGATAAGTGCTCAGTGGAACGAGTGTTCGATTCTAAAAGACAAACTCAACAGGCTGAAAAAGAAAAGGCAGGATTTGGAGTATCAAATCAATCTCAAAAAAGATCAAATCAAAAGAAACAATGAAATTCTCGCCCAAATGGATAAGGTCCTTGAAAACTATGCCAAAACCCAGAACCTAAAACAGGCCGCCATCGATTCCGGAATCGATCCCAACCATGTCGAGCAGTGGCATGAATGGGGAAAAAAGAATTTCAATGAGACCTACGCATATTTCTACACACGCATTTGCGAAATCGACAATGACTTGAAAAGACAGGAGACCGAAAGGCTCAAAAGCACGATGGACAGTGTTGTTGAGGCATATAGAAAAACCAATTCATTAAAGGAAGCCTCAGAAATTGCAGGGGTAAGCTACGATACGGTGATGTACTTGTATGAGTGGGGATCAAGAGGCTTCGGCAGTGAAAACACCTACTTTTTCAGAAAATTGGATTTGTAATCCAAAAGTTTCAACTAAAAAAATCTTTTATATTCAGTTTACATATATACAACCATGAAAAACTGGAAAGGCTATTTTGAAGACAAAATCCTATTTCGGGGTGAGGATTATTTTGAATCGAATGCAGTTCGCATAATGGAGTCATCGCCCACACACATCGATGCACAGGTGGCAGGTTCAAGAATCTATAATGTCAGAATCAACATGAATGAAGTGAACATCACATCAATGTATTGTGACTGCCCTTATTTTCAGGGATATGATTATTGCAAGCATCTGGCAGCAACATTATATTATCTGGATGAACATCCTGAATTGACGGAGAAAAAGGACTATACTGAATTGCTTTCCTCCCTTTCAAAGGATGAACTTGTCCGATTTTTGGCAGATGAAATCTCGGATAATCCATATCTTGCAATCAAGTTGGAATTATTCAAGAACAATAGTGCTGATGAGGAATATTTCATTAACAGGTTAAATGGATGTCTGGATGATTCATTTGAGGTTTTGAAATTTTTGGACAGTGACGTTCAGAATTTAATAGCTAAAGGGCAATTCGAACTAATGTTTAAGTTGCTTACAATAATAATCGACAATATCAATGGGAATTTGGCATATTGGAATTTTTCATCCGTGGAGGATGTTGTCAATAAAATAGATTCTGTGGTGTCTCAGGTTCGTAATGATGCGGATATTGATGACATTTCAGATTTTCTGGAACATGCTATTAGTACAACTGATAATTTGGTTATAGAAGACATTTTAATGGATTGCATGTCAAGAAATGGTGATATGGACCGTTTGTTTGATGAGTAGTTTATTCATCTGTTGGGATTTTCTATTCATTGAGGTATATCATATCATATTAATAAATAATAATTTCGTCTTTTATTTCATTCAATTTCTGGGACCTTTTGTATTCCTCGTAACTCTTGTTCATCTGTTCTTGCATGTCTTTTAAACATTCGTCAATTAATTTTCTGCTGACTTCTCTGCATCTTTTTTTAGGTACGAATAACATGTTTCCACTTCCTTTGACATTTTCTCCTAATATCCTACGTTAAGTTTCATTCCTGTTTCTTCCAGCTCATCTATGATTTCATCCACGTCAAACAAGTCGAGCCGTAAATCATACACCACATCGGAGAGGTCCGGTGATGGATGTCTTTGACAGTACTCAATTATTTCCTTTTCTTTTTGCTTCTTTGGGATTTCCCTTATGCTCATCTCCCTTTGCAGATTTTTGTCGGAATCGCTGCTGAAGTAAGTGGTCCTTGCCATGAGATTTATCGCCGAGTTGTAACTCATCCTGTCGTAATCGTCATTCGACAAATCGGGAAACAGCACAATCGGACAAAAGCTTTCTCCAATATATCCTGCAATCTCTTCATAGATGTCGTTGAAGTGATTAAGCATTCCGTTGAAAAACATTTCAGGCTTACACTTATATTAACAAGCAGCTTTTCTTCTGTTGTCCATGGAAGCCTATCGCATAATTCAAGTGAAAATGATGAATTCGGGAAATGCTTAATCAAATGTGGTCGGATTACATTCAATATTTCAATAGTGTTTTCATTTGTTGCGATAAATTCGGTGATGTCCTTTTCAGGTGAAACCAATATGTATCCGTTTTCCAATTTATAATCCATTTTTTGACCTCGGTTGTATGAATTTGTAAAATTGTTTTTATATGGTAAAATTGACTTATAAATATTCTTTAAATCAATTTATTTTTCAATTAAAGATTATTCTATTTGTTTTTACTTATATAATTTATTGTCTGCTTTCAGATAAATAATTCAAACTCATTGTATTATTATAAGATGAAATCATTATTGAAAAAGATGTATAATTGTTGATGGTGAAGCCCTGTTATCTATATTGAAAACGAGTAATTGGAACTAGACATGATGGTAAAGAGGATTATGTTGTATAGTTTGTATTTTGTTGTTAGGATTTTGATGATATGCAAAAAAAGTCTAATAATCAATATCAATTGTAGAACCGAGTTCTACAATAACCCCTGATATTGATTAATCTCATTAAATATAAAAGGAAGCATAAACCTCCAATTATATTCTTTGAAAATAATCTTATTTAAATGTTTAGATGGATAAGGGACAATTAAGTGTTAAGGAGTCTCAAATAGGGGTCTATTCATAACTGTCTTAATTATTGTTTTTTAATCCATCTAAACTATGAAGGTGCCTTATTTTTTTAACTTAAGATGCTAATGACAGTGCATTAACTATCAATAGAATTAAATTTAAAGCAAAATTCAAATTTAATTTACCATCTAAAGTTATGGAAATTTTTATCTCCATTAAGACTCCTCCTTTTTTTCATTAATGAGATGTAATGAGTGGATTTTCCAATTTATTTTAATTTTATTTACTAAATAAATCTTCATTTAATCACTTCAATTACTTATGAGACTCTGTTCTGTATGTTGATTTATGTAGTATTTAAAGCTTTTTTAGTTGCTTTTAGTTAAAATTATTGATTTTTAGATGTTTAATTGCATTGATTTACTAATTTTATATATGGTGTAATTTTCCAGATTCCGAAAGTAATTTTGCATTGATATGCTGATATGTGAATAGGCAATCTTATCTGGTGCTCAATGATTGATTTCATTGCTGTTGAAAGGCAGGAATTAAATAGTCAAAATCATGATGATTGACTTGCTGGCAAAAAAATAAATACTATCTTGGATACATATTATATCATTTAATAATTATAAAAGGGGGAAATTTTTTGCTAGATAAAAAGATTATAGCAATTTTACTGATTGTTGCGGTTGCTGCAGTCGCAAATGTGAGCGCAGCGGACAATCGCACTGACATCTTAACCGACGACGGCTCCTTCAGCGATTTGAATGACGTCGTCCAAAGCAATCTGACTGAAATTGCCCTGGATAAGAATTACGTCTACACTCCGCAGGATGAGGATGACTGCATCTATATCTGGGATGAAAAGACAATTGACGGTAACGGGCATACGATTGATGCCAATAAGCATTCAAGGATTTTCTATTCAAGCCAGGACAATGTAATATTAAGGAACATTGTAATAACAAACATCAATCAGGAAGAATATTCCTCTCCGATATATCTTGAAGGAAACGGATGCATTATAGAAAACTGCACTTTCATAAGCAACAATGCCCAATGTCCTCTGATTGAACTTTCAGGAATGAATGCGATTGTAAGGGATTGCAAGTTTGAAAACAACAATGTCTACAATCTGATATATCTCGGAAGCGGAAAATACACTTTCTCATCTCTTGAGGTAACAAACAACACTGCAAACGAGATGATTTATGGAACCGACAGCTCAAACACCAAAATAACAGATTCCAGCTTCATCAGCAATTCCGCAAGACTGATTGTATTGCACAAAAACACAGTCATATCTGACTGCCGTTTCGAAAACAACTCACATAAGTTCGAATGCGATTCATTCATTCAGGTTTCCGCAGGATCTAAAATAAGCAATTGCAGTTTCGACAACTTCGTCTTCAAAAAGGAGGAATATGCAATAGTTGAAACCTTCGGTGCAAACTCCATAATATCCTCATGCAACTTCACAAACAACGGCAATGCCAGATGCACCGTGCGCTTCATTGACGAGTCCAAAAACACAATTTCAGGCTGCAGATTCGAGAACAATACATGGGACAGCTTTGCTGAAACATGTTCCCTGACAGTCCTCAAGAACAATTACTTTGCAAATAACACTGCAAACAATTCGATAGGAATCGCCTTTTCAGGCGCTATCCTGAACCACAAATACGTTCTTGATGTATACTTTAGTGACTCAAACGGAATGGCGCTGAAAAAGCAGAAGGTCACATACAAGATAGGAACCAAGTCATACACCAAAACCACAGACAGCGAAGGCCACATCACTGTCGTGTATACCACTTTTGGAACTAAAACAATTCACTTCACAAACCCTGCAACAGGCGAGAAGGCTGACAGGAAAGTAACCCTTCACAAGGTCTTTGACAATAACAAAAATGTCGTGAAGTACTATAAAAGCCCTGTTGCTTACAAGGTTCGTGTGTTCAATCTCAACGGCAAGATTGCAAAGGGCGTCAAGGTCCGCTTCACCATAGGAACATCAACATGCTATGTGAAAACCGACAATAAAGGATACGCCACACTTAAGCTTAACCAGAAACCCGGAACTTACTCAGTATCTGCAAAATACAACATATATTTCATTTCCAACAAGATTACCGTAAAGCCGACTGTCATCACAAAAGACATCTCTAAAAAGTACGCTAGCTACGGCAGGTTCAACGTAAAGATACTTAACGCAAACGGCAAGGCATTCGCAAATCAGGTCGTTAAAGTCAAGTTCAACGGAAAGGTCAACACACTCAAGACAAACAGATACGGAATAGCAAGTCTGATAATTCCTAAAAACCTGAAAATCGGAAAATACACCATTACAACAGGCTATAACGGATATGGCGTTACAAACAAGATTAGTGTTGTAAGATGAAAGGATTTCAATTATCCTTTTTTTCCTTTTTTTAATTAAATAAATACAATTTTTTCATTTCAAAAATTATTATTTTTTTGAGTACAATTTTTCAAAGTCACAACAATTTCATTAAAAGACTTCAATTTTAATATGGGAAATTCACAAGTCTTTGTTTTGGAAAAAACTTTATGGTCATTTGAAGACTTTTGATTTGAAGTTGGGTGATAACATGTCAAAATTTGTCTAACAAATTTGTCATTGTCCAAATTTCAAAAACTTATTTTCAAAACATATACACAACTTATTTATCTTTCCAAATACATATTATTCTTCATGTTAGAGTGGACTATTTGTAGTGATTGTGGTAAGATTTTAGACAACAGCCAGGAAATCTGTCAGAGCTGCAACTCAGAAGTTGAAAAGATTCATATGGATTATCTGACAGGTTATCTTTCCAATTTGACCTTCCTGGTAAATACCGTTGGAGTTTTCAGGGATTATTCCCAGTCCTTTGAAAACCTCGACTCGCCGAACGCACTGGTGCTTGATGATCTGTTCAGGTGGTTCAGCTATCTCGGACTTAAAGACGACAAGATTACCGACAACGAGCTTGAATTCATCAATTCACTTTTAAACGCCACCTATTCAAGGGATGATATTCTGAAGCTTAAGGATGACCCTCTGGAGGACTTTCCGCTTTCATTCAGGGTTCTCCATGAGCTTGACCTCTACGGACAGGACCTGAACATGCTTGAGCTCAACTCAGCCGGAGAACTCTACAACTGCTACAGGCTTTTGGGGAAGTTCTTCATAACATGCGACAATGAGCTTAACGAAGATGTATTGAAGACATACTCCGACTACATATCAAACCTTGAAAGGCAGCTGGAGCTCAATGATATCAGCATGAAGCCGATTACAATAGAAAACACTCTAAAAGAAGAAATCAAGGATGTCGCTCCGCAAGAGGACAAGGGACTGGACGAATATCTCGATGAGCTAAACAAACTCATAGGCCTTGAAAGGGTTAAAAAGGACGTCAACTCCCTTATCAACCTTGTTCAGATTAGAAAGATAAGAGAAAAAAGAGGCATCAAACAGCCTTCAATGAGCCTGCATCTTGTCTTTTCGGGAAATCCCGGAACGGGCAAGACCACTGTTGCAAGGCTCCTTTCAAAGATATATCATGAAATCGGACTTTTAAGCAAGGGTCATCTCATTGAAACCGACAGGTCAGGTCTTGTGGGTGGATATGTCGGTCAGACAGCAATCAAGACTCGGGAAGTAATCCAATCAGCAATGGGAGGAATACTTTTTATCGACGAGGCATACAGTCTTGCACAGTCAAGTGAAAACGATTACGGAAAAGAAGCAATTGACACTCTTTTAAAGGCAATGGAGGACCACCGTGATGACCTCATAGTCATCGTTGCAGGATATCCTGCCCTCATGGAGAAGTTCCTCTATTCAAATCCTGGTCTCGAGTCAAGATTCAACAAGTTCATTTATTTCGACGACTACAACGACGAGCAGCTCTACGAGATATTCTGGCTCATGTGTGACGAGTCAAACCTGACCATGGACGCTGGAGCCGACAGATACATCAGGGAGTACTTCAAGAAGATGTATGAAAACAGGTCCAAAAACTTTGCAAACGGACGTGCGGTGAGAAACCTCTTTGAGGAAGTCATCACCTCACAGGCAAACCGCCTCGCATCAAAGGAAAACATAACTGACGAAGAGCTCAACACATTGACATATGAGGATTTTCTGGTGGGTGATGAATGATGGATTACAAGATATGCAACAGCTGCGGCGAGAAGGTTGACATAAATGCAAATTTCTGCGGAAACTGTAAGTCAACTTCATTTCGAAGTCCGAACTCTGTAGCGCCAGTGGCCAAAACCAGCCAGGGCAATCTGATATACTCTCTTTTTTACTGGCCATACGAAGGGGGCTATGTTCTCTCAAAATCCAAATTGGGTGGGGTCCTGATTTTTGTGATTATGTTTTTAACAGCATTCTCAACACCATTTGTCGGAGGCTCAATCCTTTTGGCAGTAATCTTTGCAGCCATCTTTTTCCTTTTAAGCTATATCATTCACAAAATCAAGAGAAATCCTTCACAGGTTCAAGTCAACAACAACGACCTTGGCCTTTTGACTGACATCAAGAATCTCATGTTCTACTGGCAGAACAGAAACACAGGCGAGTTCGTGCTTTCAAAAACCAAGCTGATTACAGCTTTGATATATTTACTGTTTTTCTGCGTTGCCATCTCAGCAGTCTCAGCATCATTATATGTTGGCTTTGCTGTGGCGGCATTCTATACCGCACCAGCATTCCTGATAGGTTATGCAGTCCATAAGCTTACAAACAACAATCCGACAAACAAAAAACCGGCAAAGCCAAAGCCTGAAGTGAAAAAGATGCCTAAAAAAGCTGAAGTCGAAACCCGCCAGGCCATTGAAAAGAGCGATGTCATTCCTGAATTTGAAGCCTACAGGGTTAAGCTTGAAGAGCTCAAGTCAGTCTATGCAAAAAAGGATGCCCGAGCACGCGAACTAATCGAAAAGAAGTTTTCACCTCCTCAAATTACATATACACGATTCATAGCAATTGTTGATAAGTCAAGCAAACTTTTCAAAATAAAATCAGAGGAAATACTCAACATTTTGGATTTGGCAAGCGAGGATTCGCCGAGAATAGACAGTGAAATAAAGTCCAAATTCGAAATACTCAACTCATTAATCGATAAGACCGATGACCTGATTAACGAACTGGTCCTTTCCATGGATTCTGAGGATGATGATGTCGATGATTTGATTGTGGATATGGAAGATTTGATAGGTTCGATTAAAAAATATGAATAGGGATGTAGCAATTCATTTTAATGACATGAAACAAATATTTAACTAGGTGAGTTATATGCCAGTCTGTCCGACATGCGGAGCTTATGTAGAAGATGGAGTTGAAACCTGTTCCTGCGGAACAACATTCATTGTATCCGAAGAAGAGAAATTGCAAAACAAGTATCGTGAAGAAGAGCTTAAGATAGATAAATACAGGGAATTTGAAGCGGTTGCCATTGAAGCCTTTGAAGACTGCGACTATGAAAAGGCACTGGACTATTCAACAAGGGCATTGGATTTGAATCTCGGATCTGATGCTGAAATGAAATTCATAAAAGGCAAATCACTCTTTAATCTTAAGAGATTCTATGATTCCATACTCTGCTTTGATGACTATATCATGGAGTATAAGGATTCATTTTATAGATTTTCAAACATTCCTGGAGCCTATGTCTGGAAGGCAAGATGCCAATGGCAGCTGGGCAACGGATTCGGTTCGATTAAAAGTTACTATAAAGCCCTGGAGTTCACAGACAAGAGGAATGTCTCCAATGATGAAAAAAACAGGGCACGTCTTAAGATAAGGGATGAAAGGCAATCAGTCATTAACGATACTGCAAGTCACGGAATTTCAAATCCCCGTTTCGGAATCCTTGAATATGACGTATTTGACATCATAGAAAAGATAAGTCCGAACCTTGATTTGATCATGCAGAACCTCTATGATGCAATAGACGAACTTGAAGATGAAAATCACACATTCGATTCATTTGTAGCCAAGGATGATGTGCTGTTTGTCAGATTCACCGGAGCCGAAGATCTTGAAAAACGCTTTGACGGTTCAAATTCACTAATAGACTGATTTTTATGGTTAACCACAAACACCTGCGTGCAGTAGTTGAGGACATTCATGCAAACGGCGGCATGCTCACGGAAGACTTGCTTTTAAAGCTGATTAACGAATTCAGGTTTTCCAATTTATGGATTCCTGCAAAAAGGCAAAACGACACCCTAAATTTCATCATATATGATGATGAGGAAGCAAAAATCACACCATTATTTACTGATCTCGACGAGTTTCGGAAGTTCTATAAGGACACAGACATTCAGGCGCTTCAGAACTCCTTTGAACTGTATCAGAACATCATAAGAACAACTGATATAGAAGGATATATCCTGAATCCCGCATCGGAGAAGTATCTTTTCACGGATGAATTTATCCTGGGCATCACAAACATTCCGAAAACCAATTTCTACACCTCAGAGCCATACACAAAAGAGGAACTTAAAGGTATGTATGATTCAATCGACAACAGCAGTCTGGAAGGTTTCATCAAAAAAAGGGAAAATGTGGGCCATTATGAGGCATTGTTTGAGGAGCTTGCCAATTCAACCTGTCTTGTGCTGATGCTCTCCCCGAACGATTTGACCGCTTATGCAAAGGACGGAATCATATCAATGCAGGAAACCGGTCCTATGGCTCAGATGCACACTGACAGGATTGGCGGTGAGTATGCAACAATATTCACTTCAAAAGAAAAGCTCAATGAGGTTGCAACCGATTATTTCAGGTATGCTCAGATAGTGAATGTCGCCACCCTGGTTAACTTTATTTTATCTGAGGACATGGATGGAATTATCATCAACCAGGGAAGCGATGATGTTCTCATTCCGAGAGTAGAACTTTTAAGATACTCTCTTGGTTTTGAGAAGTTTGCAAATGATGAGAAGCTCTCCACATCAATTTTCTACATGTTTCCAATCTAGGGTTCGATTTCAAAAAGGCACACCTCATCACCCATGGAATAACATTTAATCTCGGTGATTTTTACTGGGAAATTGAAATAGTTATGGAATATTGTCTCGAACATTCCAATGTCCAGATAGCATTCTGGCTTTCCGGTTTTTTCCAGTTTTACAGATTCGAAACATTCTCTGCATATTATCTGTAGTGTGTTTTTCATATCAAAGCTTAAAAAACCCAGATTGTTGTCCGCCCAGTATTTGGAGATGTTATAGAGGAAATTGTCGAAATCATCGTCATATACCTGAGTGAAGATGTACTCTCCGATATGGTTGCCGATAGATTTCAGTATGGGATTCATTTCTATTCCGTATTCCGCCAGGATGCTTTTGAAGGTGTGTGTAAGCATCAGGGGGTATTCGATGTTGCCTTCGGATATGAAATTGTCCATAAGCTTTTTTGTCTTGTTGGCCTGGATGTTTTTTGAGTCTATGCTTCCAAGCATTTCGCTGTTAAGGTAGAATATCTTTTTTCTGTTGTCCTCAGGATCAGGTTTGTATTTCACTATTCCCTGCTCTCTCAGCCCTTTAAGGTGCAGGGACACTGTTGCTTTCGATTTAGTGGTATTTTCAACTATTTCTTCGAATTTCATTTCGTTTTCACGAAGAAGTTTCAGAATTTCGTATTTCATAGGACTTTTGATGATGTCTATATTGACCATTTTCTCATTTTCACTTTTCTTGTTCAAAAGCACTTGTATCGGGTTAGACATTGTCATGAGTAATCACCCAAATTTATTTTTAAACATATATTAATGCTTTAATAATATTTAAATGTTTGGAATTTGTCTGAAATTTAGTTTTAACAAGTATTGACAATCTATTTCATTTAAAACTAATTATAAACCAATCTTTATTATCGCTAAATTTGACACTAAATTATAATAGCTACAAAAGTTATAGAATTAACCATGTCTGAATTATCCGAGTTGATTCAAATCAACAAGAATATTGAAAAACAGAATGAGGAAATCATTCGTCTTTTAAAGATTATCGCCGGCGAGGGTGATGATGAATATGTTGAACTTGAAGTTCACCAGGACACAGTTGATGTCACATTGGATGGAAATCCTCTGGTCGGTGAGGTGTACTTTATTGAGGACAAAAACGTGTTCAGGTTATCCGTCAAGAATAATGATTTTAGCATCGATAATCTGACAGGTTCACTAAGACCTTCATATTATACTTGCCAACATCTTGTAGCAAATGAATCATACAAGCAAAAAAAGGAATTGCCGCCAGCTACAGTTATACTCAGCAAGGAACAGTCAACAAACTTGCCTGAAACTTTAAGGATGTGCATGGATATCGGTGCAAAAAACGTATTTCTTCCATGGTCATCAATGACCCAGCTTATCGGAGCACCGGAAAACCTGATGAAAATCATGAAGCTTGACTTCTACAAGAGCGAAAAGCAGCTCATCGAAAAAATCTTTCCGGAGAGTGATTAGATAACAAAATACTGTCCTGCATGCGGTGAAGAAGTGGTCGACCATGCAAGGTTTTGCAAGAACTGTGGAGCGGGTCTCGAGGAAGGTGCTGTCGGTCGAAAGCCCCAGATGCCCGAAGTCAAAAAGTCATACACGCTGCATATCATAGCGGGATACATTCTTGCTTTGCTTTTTGCCCTCCTGGGTTTGATAATGGGTATATATCTGCTTACCCGAAGGGACTCCAAAAAAGCAAATAGGCACGGACTCTACATTGTAATCATTGCTCTGATAATGATGTTATGGTCTTTTGCGAGATTTATATTTTAGGTGATGGCATGAACGGATTTAATCAGCTGAGCGAATATGCTGAAGTCGATGTGGAAAAAAGACGTCAAATTGAATTGCTGATGCGTCAGACGATGGTATCTGCCAGACTGGCCAATATTCAGGATAATGAAAAGTATATGGCCAGATATGCTGAAGTTGATGAGTTTATGAATTTTGAAGACTCATCAGTGCTTCAAAGTGATCATGTGAAGGTATGTCCCGAATGCGGCAGACACTTTTCAAGAGAGGAAAACTTCTGCCCGGAATGCCTGACCTCACTCAAATGCATTTCACACAAGCCTTCAATAAGAAATATCACGACAAAACCCCACATCACCTGCAGCGGATCCGGTGAAGCGGAAAACATCCTGAGCAATGAAAGCATCCGAAAGATAAACGATTTCAGATTCACAATGGATGATTTCAACATGATTGCACGCTCCATCAAGGCCCAGGCATTTGAATACATGGACCGTCTGATTAGGGACAATTCAATTGATCTGGATGATTTGGATATTCTCGACAAGGTGCTTCTTTTTGCAAAATCATTCGTCAGTGTCGAATACAAGTCATACGGCAGGGATTTGGGATATTTTGAGTTCAACAGGATTTTCATCGACGACAGACAGACAAAATCCCTTCAGATTACAACAATAATCCATGAACTGACACACTTCCTCCTAAAGGAGATTCTTGTCCATGTTGTATGCAGAATCCTTGACGTAAGTAAAAACAAGCATGTTGAAGCTGCAGTCACATATATATTAACCAGCTCTATTTTAAACAGGCTGATCGATGAATATGCAGCCCACAGCGTTGAAGGAAGATTTACAATATTCGGATATCAGGACTACTCATCATTCATAGCGCTTCAGGATGAAATCGATGAGGAGCATGTTGAGATTGCAAAGACCATAGCCAACACATTTTCAATCCATATCAAAAAACTGCTTGAAGGATTTCTGGACTGGGACTTGCGGGAAGAAATCAAAGAACAGTTCCTGTCAGATACTCTTGAAAGACCGGATTATAGCCAGCTTGCATTTGAAAGCTGCAGCAGGTTATCCGATGAAGGTTTTCTAAAGGCAATATGGTTGATTTTGAGTGAAGGCTTCAAAGACATTGACGCTGACGTTCTGGACAGCTATGTGAAAGAACTCTAATTTTGGAAATTAACTATTTAACATAATAAGTATAAACATTTACTCATGAATATCAAAGAAAAAATTTTAGCAATGGATAAGCAATTCGCAAAGGAATGCTTAAGAGACCCTGTAGAAAACATTGAAGATTTATCATTATCATTTATAATCAAATTCCAGCTTTTCGAACCATGCCAATATGTATCTGAAGACGATGAATGGCTTACTTTTTTAATACTTCCTCCTGAAGAGATTTTGGAAAGCCAAATTATGACTCTCAGAAAAGAGGAAATCATCAGTTTCGGCATACTCAACGAGAAGAATCTGGCTGAAATCAACAACCTGATTAAACAGATTGAACCTGAGAGCTTATATCAATGAAAGAGTTAACATTGGGGTCTGATTTCAATATCGATGAAGTCACGGACAAAATCAACAGCATAATGTCCAGATGGTCAGTTCAGCTAATTGACATCAACGGGCCTGACTGGGCAATATATGACTATGAAATGAATCTGAAATTCCTAATTCATTTCAATGTTGATTTCAACAATCTGGCTGTCAGAATAAAGCTGGAGGATTTGAAGCTCAATGTAATACACCACATCGAATCCCTTAAGGATGAAACCACATACAGGGATAATCTTGTCAGTGCAGTGTTTTTTGACTAGTAATCAAAGCGTTAAAAAAAGAAAAAGAAAGAATTAAAATTAATTAATTCTTGTATTGTAGTATCTTACACCATCAGTGTCGTATGTGTACCATCTGTTTACTTCAGCATCGTACTTTTCACCGATAACATCAACATATTTGTCAGATTGAGGAACATATACTTTATAAGAAGTATTTGTAGTATTGGTTGTATTTTCTCTTGGAGAGTTGTCCCCTACAACGGTGGTATTGTTTGTTGTGCTGTTTGTGTTGATATTTAGGATGGTGCTTCCGGAATTGTTGTCAGTGGTATTTGAGGTAATGTTGTTCAAACCGATATTGGAGTCACCGTTGAGTACAAATGCGCCAACTCCAATCAAAGCCACGATTAGAATAACTATAACCACTAAAATTATATTTTTCAGTTCCATAATTTTTCACCTTGTATAATATTTTGTATCTTGTACTATATTAATCACTTACATCGTAGTCATCAATAATGATGTAATCAAATTCAGGGTGTTTCTCTTTTATCTTTGTGAGTATTTCATTTTTCACCCTTTGCCTGTCGGCATCGAAGTCCACAATCATGTCGAATGTAATCAGATTCTGGTCCTCATATGCAATGAATCCGTGAATTTCAAGAACCTCTTCGTATTGTGAGACTATATTTTCAAGCTCATTGCGTATTGGGGAGAACTTGTCGTTTCGCGCATAGATTCCGACTGTCAGTATGATTGAAAATTCCTCAAAAATCTTAAATGAAATCATACGTGAGAGGTTATGGATTTCAAGTGCTGTCAGGCTGTCGTCAATCTCCACATGAACTGACCCCTGCATGTCTTCAGGTCCGTAGTTGTGAAGGCTCAGATCATATGCCCCGTAAACCTGGGGAATTTCGCATATTGAGGATTTGATTTTTTGGGACAAATCGGAGTCGACTCTTGCTCCGATCATGCTGTCCAGGGTTTCCCTGAGCATGTCTATACTTGCCTTTATAATTACTATTGATATGATGACTCCCAGAATTCCTTCAAGGGAGATGTGCCAGAATATGGATATTATGGCAGCGACAAGTGTGGACAGGGACAGTATCGCATCAAAAAAGGCATCGCTTCCGGATGCTACAAGGGCCTGTGAGTTTATCTCCTCACCGACATTCTTGACATATTTTCCAAGTGCGAACTTGACGATGACCGCTACCGCAATGATTACAAGTGAAACTGTAGTGTATGAGGTCACGTCCGGATTGAATATTTTCGGCCATGATTCCATAAGTGCAGTAATTCCCGCCCACAGTACGATGGCTGCGATGATTACTGATGAAAAGTATTCTATTCTCCCGTATCCGTAAGGGTGATTCTTGTCAGGTGCTTTTCCTGCCAGTTTTGTTCCGATAATAATGATTATTGAAGATAGTGCATCTGTAAGGTTGTTGACTGCATCCAAAGTGATTGCTATTGAGTTTACAAGTATCCCTATGGTTGCCTTGAAAGCCACAAGAATGAGGTTTACAACAATTCCTATGATGCTTGTTTTAACGATTTTATCCTGTCGTGACATATGTTTAGATATGTTGCAGATAAGTTATAAATTGTATAGGTTATTGTTCATGTGTTTTAGTCATCATGTAAAATCAGAGGTGAGGTTTATGCTTGCATAGGAAAATCCTAATCACGTCCCCGGCCAAATTTCAGCCGTCAAAGACAATGCATTCGGTAATGTTCAAATTCGAAGTTACAGTATTTTAACAGGATTCAGCTTACCGCCAGAAAAATCATTTAAGTTTTCTAAGCGGTTTGGTGACTTTCCAGCTTTTTGAATTGACAAGTTTATTGTATTCGTCACTTTTGTTTTTATAGTCTTCCTTCAGTTTCAGGTATCTTCCTTTCATTGCGGAATACTTGTCCTTTACTTCAATATAGTTTCCTTTCATCTGATTGTATTTGCCTTTAATCTCGACATAATTGCTTTTTAGAGAATCATAGCTTTCCTGCAGATATTCAATTCGAAGCTGGGCGTTGTAAAGTTCCAGTTCCAGTTTCGCATGGCTGAAGTCCTCTGAGTTCAGGATGATTTCTGCACGGTTACGGTTTATCTCATCGACGTCGCTCAAGTCGATTTTCGCAAGTTCCTCTTTTGCCTTCAGGTAATACTCTTCGCTTTCGGCGAATTTCATATAGTAAGCCAGCTTGTCGGCCTTGAATTCATTAAATTCACTTTCATATTCATCGAAGAAATTGTTTTTCTTTAGAAACTCCTCTATGATGTCTGAAATCCTGAAGAAGTTAAGTGTATTTGCAGGGTCATGCACTAAGGACTCTGAGTTATATCTGTAGTGGTACAGATGTTCTGGTAAAAATGAGATTTTGGATGCCTTCAGAATAGTCTTCACATGAAACGGAGTATCTGAGTATGATTTTGACTCGGGATAGACAAAATCGCTGTCGCTTTTAAGGAATTCATTTCGGTAGAGCTTAAACCATGGTGCAAAAAGGTCATTTAAAACATGGCTTTTGATTTGTCTGTGGTTGAATGTGAAGTTGCTGTAGTCAACGTCTCCGAACTCATCATCCAGGCTGAACGCATTATGCTCATGCTGGATGCCGTCCTGGTTTACGAACATTGCCTTCATTATGCAGAAATCTGAATCGTTGGATGTGATGTTTTCATGTAATTTCTCAAGGGCTGTCAAATCAAGGCAGTCATCTGAGTCCATGAAGTACACGAATTTTCCGCTGACTTCTTTTAGGGCATTGTTTCTGGTTTTAGCAACGCCCATGTTTTCCTGGTCGACTACGATGATTCTCTCATCCTTTTTGGCGTATTCATTGAGGATTTCCAGTGAGTTGTCGCTGGAGCCGTCGTTGATGCATAACATTTCAATATCCCTGAAAGTCTGGTTGATCAGACTGTCTAAACATTCTCTTAAAAATTCACCGGCATTGTAAACCGGCAATATTACTGAAATCTCTACCATTTTTTCCCCTCACTATATCATTAAATCATTTAAAGTATTTAATGCTTTTTAGAAATATGTCTCTTTCAAAAACTTGTGTGATTTGAATTTTCACTAGTTTTTGAGTCATGAT
>NZ_JAUNXX010000137.1:0-304 GCF_030539555.1 Methanobrevibacter sp.
GGTTCATCTATTGTTTTTGGAGCAACACCGATAGCTTCACCTATTGCTTCTGCAAGTTTTTCAGTATTTCCAGTTTTTGAATAATATCTTATTGCAATTTTCATTTTAAAACCTTCCTTGAATTGTATTACTACTCACAAACCCAACTAATTAACTCATTAATTTGGCTTTGTTGGTCGTCTTTACTTTCAAATCCTTTAGGATCATTGTTTTCACTACACATAACATTTTTGTGAGCACCAAATCTTAATACTCCAAATTCAAATGCGACATGTTCAGCTACAGGTGTGTAATCTGCTTCTCC
>NZ_JAUNXX010000137.1:319-1979 GCF_030539555.1 Methanobrevibacter sp.
TGCAGGATTGAATTTGGAATAGAATCTGTCAATTAAAGCATCGACCATTCCAGGAAGCCTTCCAAAGAAAATAGGGGTGATAATAAATGCACCGTCACATTCTTCCAGATCATTGATTAAATCATATGCATCATCTTGAACTATGCATTCGTCTTTTGCCTTACAAGCATTATCAGCTTGACAAAATCCGATTTCTTTATCTTTTATATTGAATATTTCAACGTCTCCATCAATTTTTTCTTTGATGAAATTTGCAATTGCATATGAGTTTCCTTTTCTTGTACTTCCATTTATAACGATATATTTTGCCATAATTAATACTCTCCTTTGTTGAAATAACTTTAAAGTTATTATATATTATGATATATGAGGTCGTATTAATATAGTTAATCGTTATATAAATGTAGCAGGTGCATAATGGTAACCTTTAACAACACTATAGAAACATTTTTAAATTCACTCCTACAAAGACTATTACATGAGTGAAAGTGATGAAATAATCAAAAGACTGGACAGAATAGAAAATGAATTGATTACAATAAAAGAAAATAATTACAATCAAAACCTTCAAACTGCCATTGAAAGCATTAGGGACACCTACTCTAATTCAATCAAGAAAAATTTTGCAGACAATCTGGGGGAGAAGTGTAGTGAATTTTATCTCCCAAATTGCAAAAATGAAGAGTGCAAACAATTTATAGTCCAAGAGTTCAAAGAACTTTTTTTAAATACTCAAGAAACAGACCTCAACAAACTTAATGAACAGCTGGATGAAAAATTTTATTCTGTATGTGGCGTAGAATGTAGTCCATGCTACAATAACTTTAAGGAATACTTCTTTGAAGAGTTGAAGATGATCAATTCCATTAATGTGTCATATGAACTTAATGAAAATGAACCGATTGAAAAGTTGGATGTGGATATGTTAATTTCCGATGTATTTGAACCGTTATCGAGCAAGCAAAGGGTTATCATAATAGAATCGTTATATGTAGAAAACAAATCATATACTCAACTTTCACATTTAACTAAATTAAGGGGAGGAAACCTACTGTTCCACCTTGAAAAACTACAGGATGCAGGTTTAATCTCACAAAAACAAGACCGTGGCGAATACCTGCTCACAAAAAAAGGTTATATAACTTTGTCCTTAATAAATCAATTTCAAAAATTAATGTAATTACAATAATTGGCCACATTTATACGGGTTATAATGTGTCATTGAGAAAGAATTTGCCAAGCAATATTGTTTTCACTGTTCACGAACAAATTTCACTATACGTATCGGAGAATTTGGTTATTATTATGCCCACGCCAATATGGAACTGGTCAAAAGGAACCAGAAGTGACACAATCCTAATTCTCCGTTGATACTTGCTGAGATTAAAGAGAGGGAGTTGTAAAAGAGGTAAATGACCCAGCTATATTGACAGCCAACAAACATTGATTTGATTTCGCCAATAAAATTATTGTTTTGAAATTATAATATTGTTATCATTCTTAAATATTGTTTTATTTTATTTTAATCGTTTATTATTAAAATAAATAATTTTAAATAGTTTATAATTAATAATATCTATAAAAATATGATTAAATTTTTTATTTATTTTTTTTGATATATTTCTTAAAATAAATTAGTAATTGCTTAAATAAAATTAGT
>NZ_JAUNXX010000138.1 GCF_030539555.1 Methanobrevibacter sp.
ATTTTCTCTGGGTTATGTTAGTATTATTTATTTTCTTTTAATTGCATGCTTCTCAGTACCTTTGGCATCTTTTGGTGCTAAAATGGCCCATAAAGTCCCTCAAAAAAAGTTAAAAATAGTATTTTCAATTTTGGTTTTATATATGGCATTGAAAATGTTGGGCATTTTGCCGTAGTAACTTGTTTTCAGATTAAAAGTTCATTTCGCCAATTGCAAAACCTTATGATGAAGCTCGCAGTGAACACTACTTTTGATAAATAGATTATGAATCGTCCATGTTTGCGGTATGAAGCTACATCTTTTTAGGTAAAACAGCAATGTTTCGTATATCAATCCAATAATTGGGGATATTATTGCAATAATATAAACCAATTATGGGCATGATGATGTTTCCTTCATCGTTCAGGTTATCATCATTTATATAAGTTTAAGAATATTATTTTTAAAAAAGTTTAGTCATGAATATTTATTCCCATTCCTGTAGCACTGATTTGTATACAGTCGCCTCCGAGCCCTGCAAGAAAATATTCAATTTCCAGATTTATTATTCCGTTTCCACCATTTCTCTTAATTTTTTCACACAAGTTTATTAAACATTCGTCTTTACCGTGTTTAATGCTGTTGAGTGTTTTAAGTTCACTTTCTTCAGGATTGGTATGAATTATTTTATTGTCTTTGTCTAAAATCACGTGGCTTCCATAAACTCCAATTCTTTCATGTTTTATGTCAAGGATGTCAGTACTTGTTATGAAGTAAAAATCTAAGTTATTGATTTTTCTATTACTTTCAATTTCATCATATGGTTTGATTTTATCTCTTTTTATTTCTGGAGGTTCCCAAAATAGAATAGGCCTTTTTGCAACAATTTCCTCAATCTTCTTAACTAGTTTTTTCAATCCGTTAAGAGGATAAGATAAGATTCCTCCAAGCACGACTAAAAGTATGTAGTTTATCAATGTTGGGAACGCTGCTTGCAATATGACTAGTATTGATCCTGCAGTAATGATATTAACGCCTAATGTGGGATTTTTTAAAATGAAGCTGTAAAATGTTGTGGAGATAAAAAGGACAAATGCACTTATTGCACCTACATTTTCACCCAATATTCTATTTGCAAGAATGGTTTCAACATATCCCGCTGCTAAAGGTGCAAATATCAAACCTAGGTTCCATCCGAAAATATCTATGTGGAAATATAAGAAAATGCCATAGACTAAAAGTCCAAATGCGGTACCGACGCTTATGCATAATAATCCTTTTAGACTATTCACCAAATCTATTTCTTTGTCTTTAATTTTCATTTTATTCAAATTTGACAGCAGTACCATAAGCTGTAACTAAGATCGTGTTTCCCATAGTGCCGCCAAGATTATCGTAGGAAATCTTAAGCCCTATAATTGCATTAGCATCTAAACTTTCAGCTTTGTCTTTCATGCTTTCAAAAGCAACGTCACGCGCTTTTTGAAGTTCTTCTTCATATCTTGAGGTTCTCCCGCCCACAACATCACGAACTCCAGAAAATAAATCTTTATAAATATTTGCGCCGATTAAGGATTCTCCAGTTACCAAACCTTTGTATTCTATAATCTCTTTATTTTCTAAAGTGTTTGACGAGGTCAATATCATTTATATCACTATTTCATGAATGTCATTATTGCCCAAATAATTAAAAATATTGCAATAACTACATATAATATTAATCTTGTTCTTTTTGTTTGCGCCAATCTTGCATCCCAGACTTTCTGACAATCCGGTGAGCATACAAGTTCGTTTAGAGGTATAGGTGTCCCACAGATAGGGCAATGTTTATGAGGTTCTACTGCCATTTTTTTCATCTCCTTTATATTTTAAAAAATTCTTTAGTATTTTTAGTAGCCTGAACGGCAAGTTCTTCTGCATCCAGACCCATGCAGAGTGCAATTGTTTCGAGGATGTGAAGTAAATATTTTGGTTCGTTCCG
>NZ_JAUNXX010000139.1 GCF_030539555.1 Methanobrevibacter sp.
TCACGTAAATCAAACCTTGAAGGAATACCTGAAACATTGATTGTATTGTTGATTAATGTCAAATTCAATCCAGGATAATCAAAAGCTATCTGGACATAAAATGACTGATTAGTGATTATGCGGTCATTATTATATTCATTGCTGTTGAGACTGCACTGATTTTTGTCAAAATCTGTGTAAATCGCATTTGTATTGTTTAAGAATATGCAGTTGGTGATATTATACCATGAATCACAGGCATATACTGCATTTCCCTGATATGCTGAGTTATTTATGAATTTTGATTTGGTAAATGTCATATTACTTATATCACAATATACTGCACCACCACAACAGGTGAAATTCTCATCAGACAATTCATTTGAATCAAAAATACAATTATTGATTGTACCATTGGTAAATGATATATAAACTGCCCCTCCAACACGAGCTTTATTGTTTGTGAAATTTGTATTGTACAGGTAGAGATTTCCTCCCAAATGAATTAATGCTCCGCCAATCATGGATGAAGCATTGTCAAACACACAATCAGTTAGTGTGGTTGCATTAGTAGTAAAAAAATTCTGTGCATAATCCACCATCAGGGCACCTGCATTTTTAAATGATTTGGTGTTGATAAATTCACAGCCTTTGATATAAGAGTTTTTTGGACTTTTTATGAAAATTGCCCCTGCAGATTTCTCAGCAGTAATATTAACAAATCGGGAATTGATAATTGAAGTTTCAGAATTCTTAATATTTAGTGCAGATGAATAAATAGAAGATATATTTATGAATTCTGAATTATTTATATTGACTGTAGAACTTGAAGCAACAATATGGCCATATTTACTTGGCCTATCTGATGTGACAACTGAGTTGCAGAGATTTAATGTGGCTTCAGTTGAATATATGGAAGATCCTCTTTGACCAGCATAATTATCAATAAAATTGGAATTGCTGCAATCAAATACATCATCATAAAAGTCAATTGCTCCGGCATAATCACGTGCAGTATTGTTGATGAAATGATTATTGGTTAATGTCAATTTCCCTTTAGAATATATTGCTCCAGCAGACCGGGCATTATTGTTACTGAAAGTAGCAGTATTTAATGTCATCTTCCCAATAGCATATATTGCCCCACCAGTACGGGCATTATTGCTGATAAAGTGAGAATTGCTAGAATTTAATATTACACCATAATAGGCAATAGCTCCACCAGAACTGGCATTATTGTTACTGAAAGTAGCAGTATTTAATGTCATCTGTCCCATAGAGTATATTGCTCCACCCGTACTGGCATTATTATCCATGAAAGTTACATTGTTTAATGTAACCTTTCCTGCAGCATAAATTGCTCCACCTTTGGTGGCATTACCGTTTATGAAAACCAGATTGTTTATTGTTACATCATCTCCTGTAATATAAAATATTCTAGATTTGCCTTTGGCATCTATTGTATGTCCATTTCCATCTATAGTTATATTTTCTTCGATTTCAATTCCATTTGCATCAAAACCGTCACCATATTCATAATTTCTGTCTAATTCCAATGTACCGTTATATTTTGCAGTAATATTATTCTGCAGTTCAAAAAAAGTTCCGGTATTACCTTGACCCAGTATTTCTTTATCATTTAATTGTTCACTAGCCAGATTATCGTCAGCCACACTTATACCCTCACTTTGGACTGCTTCAATCGACATTGTACCTTCACTAGCTATTTCCGTTTCATTCACATCACTTGCACTTACAGTTGCAATTGAGAATAGAAAAATAGCAATTATCAAAAGAATTATTGTTTTCCCGTATTTCATTTTTTCCTGAGCTCCTGAAAAATTGCACGCTAAAAATGTTTAATATAATTCGAACAAACTCTGAAATAATTCAATTTTGTTTAAAAATTATAAAACATATTTAAAGCTTTATAAAAATATATATATAATTATAT
>NZ_JAUNXX010000087.1:0-3110 GCF_030539555.1 Methanobrevibacter sp.
AACGTTATTGGTTTCATTGGAATCCGGAGTAGTTGAAGTTACAACAGCAATGTTGGTAATTGTTGCATTAGTGATATTTACACGGGTTGTAATAGTTAATGTTTCATTGTCAAAGTGTAATAAATCACCAATTTGCCAGATTCCCTGAGACGGGTCATATAAACCAGTAGTTGCATTGTGAGTAACATAAATTAAACCAGAAGGTAATTTATCATTTACAACAACATGTCTTGCATTGTTAGGACCATTGTTAGTTACAGTTATAGTCCAGTTAATTAAATCACCGTATTTAGGGGTTTTATTGGATACGAGTTTTGTAATTTCCAAATCAGCGATAGCTGGAACGTTTATAGTTTCATTGTCATAATTATTTGTTTCATCAGTATCATAAGTGGAAGTAGTTACATTCACTTCGTTTGTAATTTCACCTGTGTCAACTACTTTAGTAGTAATAGTTAAGTTTTGTCTTGAATTTACCCCTAAAGTACCAACAGTCCAGGTATTTCTGTCTTTACTGTAAGATCCCATT
The DNA here is from genome assembly GCF_030539555.1 of Methanobrevibacter sp. Taxonomy (GTDB): domain Archaea; phylum Methanobacteriota; class Methanobacteria; order Methanobacteriales; family Methanobacteriaceae; genus Methanocatella. The sequence continues at coordinate 530 of NZ_JAUNXX010000087.1, forward strand.
GTTGGAGGAGTGTTAATAACAAATTCTAACCCTCCAGGAAGAACATCAGTTACAATTACATTTTCTGCAGTGTCACGACCGTGATTGATAACAGTAATAGTCCAAGTTACTTCATCATTTTTATTAGGAGTTGAATTGCTTACTCTTTTAATTACTTCAACATCACATTCAGGAGGAACATAAGTTCCATTTTCAGCCCAATTATTGGATAAATCAGGATCATAAGTAGAAGTGGTTACATTTGCAACATTAATAATAGTTGTATTGGAGTCCATGACTTTTGTATAAATAATCATAGTAGCAGTTTCACCATTTGCTAAACTACCAATAGTCCACAAACCGTTTGTGCCTAAATGAGCAATTTGACCTTTAGTTACGTAAGGCTGTGCTGTTTGACGCAAATTAGTTGGTAAAAAGTCAACTACATATACATTTTCAGCAGTGCTCGGACCGTTGTTAGTTACTATGAGTGTCCAGGTAATTTCATCACCGTAATGAGCAGTCTGATTGGATACCAGTTTAACAATACTAACATCTGCTTCAGTATCAACTTGAGTGAAGTTTTCAGCATAATTGTTATCCGGGTTATTATCGTTTGTAGCATAAACTGTAGCGTTGTTTGAAATAAATCCGTCATAAGTTAAAACTTGAGTGTTAATTGTTAAAATTGCAGATTCACCTTCTTCCAAAGTTCCGATATACCATCTACCGGAGACAGGATTATATTGTTCTCCTTTAGTTCTGGTCTGATTAATATATTTTAATGAATCGGAAGGTAATTTATCAATTACATAAACACCGGTTGCAGTATTCGGACCATAATTAGTTACATTTAAAGTCCATGTAATTACAGCTCCGTGGGATGTGCTTTGAGTTGATACCAATTTTACAATGCCTACATCAGGATTGAAATAAACAGTATCATTATCTTCATTGTTTGTGTAATCAGGATCAGGAGTTGTTGAGTTTACTACCGCAACATTTGTAATATTGGCACCTGATTGAGTTAATCTTGTAGGAATAATTAAAGTAACATAATCTTCAACACCTAACTCACCAATATTCCATACGCCGGTAGCTCTGTTATAGCTGGTTTTATTACTTGGAATTGCATGACCAACAATTTGTAAACCTGAAGGCAATACATCATCTACATATACATCATATGCTTTACTTGGACCGTGGTTAATTACAATGATAGTCCAGTTGAAAACATCTCCAACATTTACATTAGTAACAGAAGCGGATTTGATTACCTCTAAATCAGCATTTGAACTTACATTAACGGTTGCGTTTTTCTCTGGATAATCCCATACGTTCATTGTATTGTTCCAAACACCGTCTTTTAAAGCCTGAGCTTTGATTGTGATTCTGGCACTTGAATGAGCTGAAATATTAGTAACATACCATACCTGTACATCGACATAATTTATATATCTGACCAAGTCTGCACCATCTATTTGATATTCACCAGTATACTTGATACCATTAGGTAAAGTATCACGAACCTGAATGGTTCCGTTGTATAATGAATCACCTATATTATAAATATTCAAATAATATTCAATATATTCACCAGCGGAAGTATTAGTTACGTTAACTTGCTTATCATAATAAACATTTACTTCAATGGTTTTGTTTGCAACGTTATTGGATAAATTCCAATCTTTTTCATAGCTGGTTACATTAACAACATTGTCAAAGCTGCCGAGTTCTGTGGTTTTAACAGTTAATGTTAATGTCTTAGATGATCCGTTTGTCATGTTTCCAACTGACCAGATATTGGTTGAAGAATCATATGTTCCCTGAGTAGCTGATGCTGATACAAATGTTAAAGAATTCGGAAGAATATCGCTTACAGTTACATTGGTTGCAGTACTTCCCACGTTTTTAACAACAATTGTGAATATTGCCTCTTCACCGACAATATAAACATCTTTATTACTTGTTTTGCTAACACTTACATCAACGTAAGGAATAATTTCAAAGTGTGTTGTATTTGAAATAGCAGTATAGTTTTCATCATCAGGGTGTTCAGCGAAAATTGTGTAATTTCCAGCTAATAATACAGGGTCCAATGTTACAGTAAGATTACCGTAAAGACCTGTTCTTAAATCATCCCCAGTAGTATTAAGAATCACTTTATTATCATCGTCATAAGTTACAACTACATTAATAACCTGTAAATCCTCACGGTCATCCTGGTATAAATATTTTCCACCTTCACTATTTTCAACACCGTCTCTAGGGTGAATTTCATCTTTGGAAGTGGTACGTGTAGTGTTAGTTGTAGAATGATAATAGGTTACATTGTAGAGATATATCTGGTTTGGATCTTCAGCATTGTGAATAGCATTAATAATATTGTCTCCACCGACCATTGTTAAATTGATTTTAACCTTTTGGGTTTCATTATAATACATCGGTGAAGGAGGTTCTGTAATTGTAATGATAATATAACTCCAAGCCTGGTTGTTTAGGAAATTACCTTCTTCAATAGTTAAATTATCCCCATTATTATAAATTGCAGATCCGTTACGAGCTGTGTTTCCTGTGAAATTGGAATTGTAAATTAAATTAT
>NZ_JAUNXX010000087.1:3120-5509 GCF_030539555.1 Methanobrevibacter sp.
CTGAGTTTTGTCAGTGACATTAGGAAGTGCATTGTTATTTGTAAATACGGAATTTGAAATTATTGCATTGTTACCGTGGGTGTGAATTGCACCGCCGTGAATTGTAGCATTATTTCCGGTAAAGACATTATCATCTAAAATGGTATTGTTTCCTAAAATATAAACACCTGCTCCACCTTTGGAAGCTGTGTTGTTTTCGAAAATTGAACCTTGAATGGTTGAGTTTTCACCGTAAATATAAACAGTTCCTCTTGCACAGTCATGATTTGTGAAATTTGAATCATAAACAGAAGCATTTGCACCATGAACATAAATAGCTGAACCATTACCACCATGAGCAAAGTTATCATCAAAATTACAATTTATAGCTTCATTATTATCACCAGTAATGTGAACTGCACCACCTTCTTCACTAGCAATGTTATTGAAGAAAGAACAACCATTTAATAAATTATTGTGGCCTTCGGAATTATCTCCATCTAAACCATGTGTGATACCTCCAACCATAATAGCACCGCCTCTTTTAGCAGTATTATTATAAAATTCACAATTTTCAATATTTAAATAATCCTGACTGGAACCGATTGCACCACCATATTCTGTAGCTTTACAATCAATAAATACACAGTTAATAATATTACTGTGACGGTCTTCACTAAGTCCTGTACCGTGTAAATAAATTGCTCCACCTACACCAGAGGAACAATTATAGAATACACAATTTGTAATATTTGCAGTGTTGCCCTGACTTCCCGCTACACAAATTGCCCCTGAATGTCTATTTGTTGAACAATTAGTAAAATAACAGTTATTATAATTAGAACCATAAGTAACAATCATTACACCTGTTTCAAAGTCTTCTCCCTTAGGATCAGCCGGCATTAATGAATGACAATTAGTAAAGTTAACACTTTCTAAATTACAATATCTAATTGCAAGGGTACAGCCTTTATCTGTTAAAAAATTATAGAAAGCAACATTATTTAATGTACAATAGTTAATTGATGCTCCCCAATTCATATGGAAGTTGGATAATATTAAATCTTCCAACTTACAATTTTGAAAAGTATAAGCAGCCAAATTATCATTACCATCCAAATGACCATTTCTTAGAGTAATATTTTTATTACAAGTCAATGATCTATTTCCAGATATAGTTTTGCCCTGTAAGTCAATTATATCACCGTTTGTTGCATTATTTATTGCAGTTTGAAGATCATCGAAAGTATTACCAGATAAATAGCGTGTATCACTTAAAACCTCTTCATTATTACTAGCACCTAATAATGAAGATTCCTTTTTACTTACTTTTAAAGATTCTTTACTAGAATCAGTTACATTAATTATATCGTCTGAATTTGAAGATACTTCATTAACCTGTGTATCATCAATGGACGTCTCTGTAGTAGTCGTTTCAATTTCCGGAACTGTTGGATCAGAAACTGAAACAACCTGTTCATGTGGAACTTGAGTTAAATCGCCGGTATCTGCAGTAACATTTTCACTAGCTGCAACAGCACCTACTGAAAAGATCGCCAATACAAAAGCGATGACTAAAAGTTTCGCATATTTTTTCATTGTTTTTACCTCATTAGTCTAAACAAACGTTTAAACTCATATTTCGAGAAAAAACAAGCATACATAATAAATTTTAAAATTAGAATAAGATATGAAAGTAGCGCTTTTTTGCACTAATTAATATTATAAACATACTAGTATATAAATGTTTGTAATTTTTAAATAAAAAATAAGTTAACTGATTAATAAAATATACAATATATTGAACAAAGCTAAAGCTAGCTAACGCTAATAACAATAAATATTATATCCGAATATATTTTCGAATATATTAAATTAAAATAACTAGTTTAATCAGCCATATAAAAACCATTTTGAATGATTTAAAATAACTGATAAGGAATAAAATTCTCACCACAAACCAACACCAACCACCAGGAATCATGAATTATAATTCAAAACAATTGAATTGGTCAATAGTTATTTAATCTACATATACATTTTATCAGATAGACCTCTGATAGGGTTAAATTTTATACTAAAAATCTATTATAAGATTTAAAATATTTACTATATTCTACAACAAAATCACAAAAAAGTTCTGAAGCAATGATAAAATCACCACGGAAAAAAAGTTCAACAGTTAAAAAGTCACAACAAATAAAAGCATTAAAACAAGGAGTAAAATTTAAAAAATAAGGATTACTGATTAAAAAGATTCCATCTTCTTCATCACCAATAACAGAGTTATCGATACTGAATACAAAATCAGAGGTGACCTTATTAATACATTTAATTAAATCACCATCTACATAACCATCTATTAAATCATCCATAAAGATGACTTTTACATCCAGATTAATTAAAATAT
>NZ_JAUNXX010000043.1 GCF_030539555.1 Methanobrevibacter sp.
AATCATGACTCAAAAACTAGTGAAAATTCAAATCACACAAGTTTTTGAAAGAGACCCTATTGGTTATTTTCATAATAATTTTCAATGGCTGCTTGAAGTCCATCTGCTGCAAGGTTTGAACAGTGCATTTTAATAGGTGGAAGACCATCCAATTCATCTGCAACATCATTTCTTGAGATTTTTAAAGCCTCTTCTAAAGTTTTTCCAACAGCAATTTCAGTAATCATGCTGCTTGTTGCAATTGCTGCTCCGCAACCGAATGTCTGAAAAGAGATATCCTCAATAACTTCATCATCATTAACTTTAATGTAAATTGTCATCAAATCCCCACAGGTGGGGTTTCCAACGGTTCCAACACCGTTAGCGTCTTCCATTTTTCTACAGTTTCTTGGGTTTGCAAAATGATCCATAACTTTTTCTGAATAATCCATAATTAACACTTCCTACAGTCATCACCATGCTTTTTACACATTACGCCATCATAATCCAGTTCCTGATTCCAGAGAGGTGACATTTCCCTTAATCTAGAAACAGATTCAGATATAACATTTACAAATTCATCTACATCAAAAGAATCGCTTTCAGGGGCTAAAGATAATCTTAAAGACCCATGAACATCTACAGGATCAAGGCCCAATGCAGTTAATACTGGAGATGCTTCCAAAGTATTAGATGAACATGCTGAACCAGTTGATGCCTGATAACCTTTGGCATCCAATAAAAGAATTAATGATTCACCTTCAATAGCTTTAAATCTAAAGTTAACTAAATTAGGCAATCTATTTTCTCTATCACCATTTAAGTATGCTTCAGGAATAGTATTCAATACCTTATCAATGAGTTCATCCCTAATTGATGATAATTTTTCATAATGTTCTTCTAATTGCTTACTAGCCAATTCACAGGCTTTACCAAATCCAACAATTCCCGGAACATTTTCTGTTCCTGATCTAATTCCTCTTTCTTGACCTCCACCATGAATGAGAGGCACAACTCTAGTTCCTTTTTTGATATATAATGCCCCAACACCCTTCGGACCATTAATTTTGTGTGAAGATAAGGACAATAAATCCACATTTAATTTCTCAACATCCACTTCAATTTTACCGAAACTCTGAACGGCATCAGTATGGAATTTGATTTTATTCTCTCGGGCGATTTTACCTATTTCCTCAATAGGCTGAATTGTACCAAGTTCATTGTTAGCATGCATTACAGTAATTAAAATGGTTTCAGGAGTAATTGCTTCTTTTAACTCTTCAATATCTATTATACCATTTTCCTTTACCTGAAGATAAGTCACTTTAAAATCAAGAGACTCCAAAAATCCCAAAGTATTTTTAACAGCAGGGTGTTCAATATTGGTTGTAATAATATGTTTACCTTTTTTAGCTAATTTAAAGGCAATTCCTTTAATAGCCAAGTTATCAGATTCTGATCCCCCGCTTGTAAAAATAATTTCTTCCGGTTTAGCATTGATAGCATCAGCTACTCTTTGGCGAGCCAAATCCAATGCCTTTTTAGATTCACGACCAATTTTATAAAGAGTGGAAGGATTTCCAAACTCTTCAGTAAAATATGGTTTCATCTCTTCAAAAACTTCCATACTAACTTGTGTGGTTGCTGAGTTATCTAAATACATCCTTAATCTCCAAATTGTTTTATTATAATGTAAAAAATTTTATTATATAAAGTTTAAGTGATTAGACAGTAACTAGATACTATCTAATGCCTGACTTAAATCGTCAATCAAGTCATCAACATCTTCCAAACCTATTGAAAGTCTGATGAAGTCCGGTGTTACTCCAGTTGCTTCCTGCTCTTCCGGTGTTAACTGTTGGTGTGTTGTACTTGCCGGATGAATTGCTAAACTTTTTGCATCACCAATATTTGCAAGTATTGAGAATAATTCCAATTTTTCAATTACTTTACGGCCCGCTTCTTCTCCACCTTCAACACCGAAACCTAAGATACCTGCAAAGTTATCTTTTAAATATTTCTTATTGATTTCATAGGTTGGATGTGATTCAAGTCCAGGATAGTTTACCCATTTAACTTTAGGGTGTGCTTCTAGGAATTTAGCTACTTTTAAGGCATTTTCAGAATGTCTTTTTACACGCACATCCAAACTTTCAAGCCCCTGTAAGAATATGAAACTGTGTACTGGTGCTTGTGTTGCTCCAAGATCTCTTAAAAGTCTTGCTCTTACCCTTACGGTAAATGCAATGTTTCCAAGTTCAGGAACATCACCAAATGAATCCCAGAAGACTATACCATGGTAACTTGGGTCAGGTTTGGTGAAATTGTTAAATTTGCCATTTCCCCAATTGAATTTACCGGAATCGACGATGTATCCTCCAACTGCAGTTCCGTGTCCTCCGACATATTTGGTTGCTGATGCCGCAATAACATCTGCACCATGTTCCAATGGCCTTACTAGTCCAACACCGACAGTATTGTCAACTATCAATGGAATGTCATGTGAGTGTGCGATTTCAGCCAATGCTTCGAAGTCAGGAACATCCAATTTAGGGTTTCCGATTGATTCGACATATATTGCCTTGGTTTTTTCATCGATTGCATTTTCAAATGCTTCCAAGTCCTGTGAGTCAACGAACTTAACATCTCTTGCAAGATCCTTGAAAGTGTAGTTGAATAACTGATATGTTCCGCCGTAAAGGTTGTCTGCTGAAACAATGTTGTCTCCAGGTTCGGTTACATTTAAAATTGCATATGAAATTGCTGCAAGACCGCTTGATGTTGAAATACCTGAGTTACCGCCTTCGATAGCAGCAATCCTTGCTTCAAATACATCACTGGTTGGGTTTGTTAATCTGGAGTAAATTTGTCCAAATTCTTGAAGGGCGAATCTTCTTGCAGCCTCATCTGAGTCTTTAAATACATATGAAGTAGTCTGATAAATTGGAACCGCCTGTGCCCCAGTTGCGGGGTCTGGAGTTTGTCCTGCACGTACACCTAATGTTGCTAATCCGTAATTTTTATTTGTCATTAATAATCACCTTAATTTTGAATTTTTTAATAATATATCACGTGTTATATTACTATATAACAATAGTTATTTTTTTATATATAAATGTTTTGGAATGCCTAAACAAAAGCATCGAAAAATAAATATAACTGCTGTTATACAAATATAACATCTGTTATTTTTAGTATATAAAGGTTGTTATATTTTTGAAAAAAGTTTAAAAAAAAAGTAAAAAAAGAGAACCGAATCCCTTAATCATTAATTTCATAACCTAATGATTGTAGATTATCCCTGATTTTATCAGACAAATCATATTGTTTGTTTGCTCTTAGCTCTGATCTTACTTCAGAAATCACATCCAGCAAATCATCACTTCCAGCATTAACCTCTTCAGCCTCAAAGCTGACACCAAAAATGTGAGCCACATCAACAAGGAACGCTTTAATTGCTATTTTATCATCATCTGACAAATCATTCAATTCGTTTTTAGAATCATTAATCAATCCAAATACTGCAGCAATAGCCTTTGGAGTGTTAAAGTCATCATCCATGCTGTTGAAGAATTCTTCTTTCCATTTAGCTAAAACTTCATAATCAGATTCAAGTTCCTCAGTTACTTCAACATCCAAAAGTTCATAGTATTTTCTGATTCTATCCAGACTTTTTTCGGATTGGTGAAGTGAATCTTTTGAAAAGTCAATAGGACTTCTGTAGTGGGTTGACAAAACAAAGAATCTGAAAGTCTCAGCATCCCAATCTTCAAGCAATTCACGAATGGTAATGAAATTGTTGAGTGATTTTGACATCTTTTCCCCATTTACGTTTAAAAAACCAGTATGCAACCAGAATTTGACCATTGGAGCTTTGCCTGAAACCGCTTCCATTTGAGTAATTTCCGCTTCGTGGTGTGGGAAAATCAGGTCAAGACCTCCTCCATGAGCATCATACTGAGGACCAAAATAGTATTCTGTAATCGCAGTATCTTCAATGTGCCATCCAGGTCTTCCATCTCCCCAAGGAGATGGCCAGGTAGGTTCATCCACACCAACACGTTTTTTCCATAATGCAAAGTCCTGTGGATTTTTCTTTGTTGTATCGGCTAAATCCCTGTGAGATTCCAATTCCTCAACATTCCTGTTTGATAACTTACCGAATTCAGGGAATTTGTCTATTTCAAAGTAAACCCCATCCTCGGTTTCATAAGCAAAACCTTTATCGATTAATCTTTGGATTTGATCCAATATTTCGTCAACATGATCAGTTGCCCTTGCAAATAAATTAACGCCGTTGACATTTAACTTGTTCATGTCTTCAATATATCTTTTTTCAAACTTGCGAGCCAACTCATGAGCTGGAATTCCACTTTCCTTTGACCTGTTGATGATTTTATCATCGATATCTGTAATGTTTTGGATATAAAATACCGCATAACCGCTGTATTCCAAATATCTTTTTATTGTATCAAAAGAAATATATGTTCTCCCATGCCCGATATGAGCATCATCATAAACAGTAGGCCCACAAACAAATAAGTTAACTCTGTTTTTGTTTATAGTTTCAAAAGTCTGTTTACTGCGAGTTAATGTTGAATAAACGTCCATAAAAATATCTCCGCAAAAAAAATAATTATTATATAAAAATAAAGGCAAGTGAGGGACTTGAACCCCCGTATTATGGTCTGCAGCCACACACCTAGCCACTCGGTAAACTTGCCAGTAAAATTAAAAGTATAATAAAATATTGGTAACTAATAGTTTAAATAGTTTACTATTTTTTCCAATATTTTTAACAATTGCTAGCTTCAGAACCCAAACAAGATTGACAATCCTCACCAAGTTCAGATTGATCAATATTAAGCTGTTTTAAAACATCCACAGTTTCAACATGCTTACATATAGCACAGGTTCTTCCTATTAATTGAGCTTTTGTAGCCCTCCCATCAGCCAGTTCCTGAGCGAAGTCCTTAACCATTTTCCTGACATTGTCATCGAGTTTAATTCCGCTACCTCTTTTATCAGTTATGTACTGAGATACTGCAGGTTGAGTTATGTCCATAAGTTCAGAAACATCTTTTTGCCTCATACCTAAATTTAAAAGTTCTTTAGCTAATTCTGACCTAATTGCCGGTATTACATACCATACAACGATTTCACAAGGTGGTTTCATAAAAATCCCTTCTATTTCTTAAACAAATCCTCTAAATCCTCTTGTTCATCTCTAATATCATCAGCTAAACAAATCTCATGTTTATCAAACAATATTTTAAAGCGCTCATCATTTTCTTTGAGGTGTGCTTCAATAGTTCTGATTGCATCGGCAACAGGGTCCGGAAGTTTTCCATGCTCAAGGTCAACTTCTTTGTGAGAGACACCTTTACGTTTGACAATACGTCCAGGAACACCAACACATGTTGACTCAGGAGGAACATCCTTAAGAACAACAGCACCAGTGCCTATTTTGGAATACTCTCCGATTGTAATATTCCCCATGACTTTAGCACCGGCACCGACAATGACTCCACGTTCAAGAGTTGGATGTCTTTTTGTTTTTTCTGTACTGGTTCCTCCAAGGATTACTCCCTGATACAATAGCACATCATCACCAACTATTGCTGTTTCACCAACAACAACACCCATTCCATGGTCAATGAAAACTCTTTTACCGAATGTTGCACCGGGATGAATTTCAATTCCTGTAAGAAATCTAGCTATATTAGAGTTAATACGAGCCAAAAGCTTTAAAGAATGATTCCATAGCCAGTGACTGACCCTATGGAATAATAAAGCATAAAATCCCGGATAACACAGAAAAATTTCTAATGTTGAACGTGCCGCAGGATCCTTTTCTTTAATAGCCTTAATTTCACCCCTCAAATTATCAAACATCAGTAAACCTCAAAGTATGTATAAATTAAATATATAACATATAGTATAAATAGTTTATCTTATTCAAATAACCAATCTACAGAGAGATATCGCTCACCATTATCAGGCAATATTGCTATTATTCTTTTACCCTTGTTTTCTTCTTTTTTAGCTAATTCTAAAGCAGCCCAAGTTGCTGCTCCAGATGAAATACCTGAAAATATACCTTCCTCACGAGCAAGTGCGAGCAAAGTATTTCCTGCATCCTCATTTGCAACAGGAATAATCTCATCTATTACGCTTTCATCGTAAATTGAAGGAACAAATCCTGCACCTATACCCTGAATTTTGTGAGGTCCTTTTTCACCTTTGCCCAAGGTTTGGGAGTCTTTTGGCTCCACTGCAACAATTTTTACATCAGGAACTTCTTCTTTCAATACCTTACCGATTCCAGTGATTGTTCCACCGGTTCCTACACCACCGATGACAATGTCAACTTTTCCTTCAGTATCCCTTAAGATTTCCTGAGCAGTGGTTTCTACATGGATTTTAACATTTGCAGGGTTGTCGAACTGGCCTAAAATAATTGAACCTTCTGTTTTTTCATTAAGTTCTTTGGCTTTTGCAATAGCTCCACCCATTCCATCAGCACCAGGAGTTAAAACAATTTCAGCACCTAAAACACTTATGAATTTTCTTCTCTCAACAGACATGGTTTCAGGCATGGTGATAATTAATTTATAACCTTTTGCTGCTGCTGCAAATGCAAGTCCGATACCTGTATTTCCGCTGGTCGGTTCGATGATTGTTGCACCAGGTTCAATTAAACCTTTCTCTTCAGCATCTTCAATCATTGCAACTGCAACTCTGTCCTTGACACTTCCTGTAGGGTTGAATGATTCTATTTTTACGTCAACTTCTGCTTCTAAATCTTTTGTTAAATTATTTAATCTTACGATTGGAGTGTTTCCAATAGCATCAGTAATACTATCCAATACTCCTCTTTTTAATTCTGGTACATTTGCCATAATTTATTCTCCTATATTATTAATTGTTTTAAATGGTATATTAAAAGGGTTATCTTTAAAGTTAATATAACATTGTTTTACTTTATAAATGTTTTGGTATGTCTAAAAAAAATTAATTCTAAAAGATATCAACATGCCTTCCATTATTGATTCTTTCTTTAATTTCATCTTCTTTTTTGGTGTTTGACCTTTTCATTTCTTTCAAGAATAATTCAGCTTCTTTTCCTTTTAATATTGGAGTTGGTGCGATTTGTTTTGCCATATATATTACCTCGTCAATTATTTTATTTTCATTATGAATCTTTAAACATTAATTTTTCTTCTTGTTGGTATAATGCATCATTTTTCAAGAAGTCAACCATATCATCCAAACCACACGAAAAATCATTTAAATCATGTTTTTCATTTAATTTGATAATATCATAGTTATTTTTAATATAATCAATTTCCATGTTTATTAAATTTATTTTAAAGAATATATAAAGCTTATTTAATCCACTACGTAAAATTGCAGTCAAAAAAACAAAATATATAAAGTTTACGGCCTAAACTAAATATTCTCAGCAAAATAATCGCAGATTTCAGTGCACGGACAAATCTCACACTGAGGACCAATCGGTTTGCAGATGTTCTGGCCAAACTGAACCATCAAATCATTCAATTTAATCCACAAATCCTCAGGAGCGATTTTACATAATTCGACTTCTGTTTCTTCAGGGTCTTTTGTATCAACCAATCCTAAACGATTTGAGATTCTGTGAACATGAGTGTCAACCGGAATTGCCGGAAGCTCAAAAGCGAAAACCATAACGCAATTGGCTGTTTTTCGACCAACACCCGGAAGTTTAACAAGCTCTTCAACGGTATCAGGAACTTCCCCACCATACTGGTCAATTAAAATACGGGATACCTCCTGAATCCTTGCTGCTTTAACATTATAAAAACCGGCAGGCTTAATCAACTCCTTAACATCATCAATCGGAGCTTCCACAACCTCATAAATGTCTTTATATTTACCAAATAAGTTTTCGGTAGCCTGATCTGTATTTTCATCCCTTGTCCTTTGAGACAAAATTGTTCTGACCAATACCTGATAAGGGTCATGGTCAAGAAAAGTTCTTATATCAAAAGTATTTTCAAGCTGATTTACAAGTTCTATTACACGCTCTTCATTATTCATTCTACCAACTCCAATTCGAATCCAAGTTCAGCCATTGATTCTATGAAATTCGGAAATGAAACATCAAAGACTTCACCGTTTGTTATTTCAATGTCATGTTTAAGTCCTATCAGTGAAAATGCCATTGCCAATCTGTGATCTCCATGGGAATCGACGACTCCTGATGTCACACCACCAGTAATGCTCATTCCATCTTCTCTTTCAATCAATTTACAACCCAATTTTTCAAGTTCCCTGCATGTTGTATCAATTCTGTCAGTTTCCTTCACTCTTGCATGAGCAACACCCGTGATATTGGTTGTGCCTTCAGCCATTGCCGCTAAAACAGCCACAGTAATTAACAAGTCCGGAGCGTTTGATAAATCAACATCTATCGCTTTTAAACTACCGTTAGATCCTATTTCAACATAATCTTCACCACGAATGACTTTAGCACCCATTTGCTGCAGGATATCTAAAATTACCTTATCACCTTGTTTAGAGTTTCTAAACAGATTTTGAATTTTAGCCCTTCCACCGTTAATAGCTATTAAAGCAAGCAAATATGATGCTGATGAATAATCACCCTCAACTGTATAATCACAGGCAGCATAATCCTGTTTTCTAACTTTAAACTCGTCAATTCTGCAACTTTGAAACTCTTTATCGCAATTGTCATGCTTTAAATAATATCCGTTTAATGTTTTAACTCCAAATTTCCTCATTATATCCAGTGTCATATTAACATAAGGGCGTGATTTGAATTCCGGCAAGACATACAAAGTAACACCATTTTTTGAAAGTGGAGAAGATATTAAAATTGATGAAATGAACTGTGAGCTAACATTTCCATAGATATTGGTTTCACCACCGACATAACCCGGTTTAATCAATATCGGTGCCTTTTCATTATCATTTAAAGATTCTGTTTCGATTCCTAAAGGTTGTATGGCGTACATTAACAATCCCATCGGACGGGTTTTAAGAGAATCATCGCCTGTCAATATCACTTCATTATCGCTTAATGCTGAAACGGATGTCATTAATCTAAGTGTAGTTCCTGAATTTGCCAAATCAATTGGCTCTTGGCTGGAATTATGAAGTTTTCCACCTGTCCCAATGACTTCCAGATACTCATCATTTTCATTGATCTTGGCTCCCAATGCCTTGCAGACCCTAATTGAAGCTAAAGTATCCTCGGAATACAACATATCATATAATTTGGATGTTCCTTCAGCAAGACTAGCTAAAATAACAGCCCTGTGAGAATAACTTTTTGAAGGAGGTGCTTTAACAACTCCCCCAATTTCTGAAATATTTTTAACCTTTAAAATCATCTTATCGATAATATTTTTAGTTTAAATAAATAATATATTTAACTATGAAAGAAATTGAAAAACTGAAGGCAGGTATGGAATATTGCTACGATGATAGTGAAGTCGATGCAGTCAAACAGAATGCAATAAAAAACTGCAGAATTTATAATTCCATCGATGACGAAGACAGACAAAAACAGTTTGATTTTTTAAATGAAATGTTAGGTTCAGTAGGTGAAAACGTCTGGATAGCGAAAACATTTAGCTGCGACAATGGAAAAAACATTTTTATCGGAGACAATTTTACCGGAAACTTTAACTTAACAATACTGGATGTTAAAGAGGTTTACATTGGCGATAATGTAATGATTGGCCCAAATACGTTAATAACTACTGTTGGCCATCCATTAACCCCTAAAGGTCGCCGTGAGCATTTAGCACAAGCGACAGAAATCAGGATTGGTGATGACGTATGGTTGGGCGGAAATGTTACTGTATTGCCGGGAGTTACAATTGGAAACAATGTAGTTATCGGTGCGGGAGCTGTTGTTACTAAAGATATTCCCGATGACTCCTTGGCTTTAGGAGTTCCTGCAAAAGTTGTTCGAAAGCTGGAAAATGATATAGATTAGGAGATGAGACAAACGACACAACCCCGAAATGGACTTTTTTGAAAAAATAGAATCAAATGAAAGCCTCTTAAATCACCATGCAAGCCCATTAAAAATGAATAAAAATAGATTTATCCCATCTCCACTTTTTATATATTGTACAGCTAGTATAAATACTTTTAAAATGAAAAATACAATATTTACTTAAGTTTAAAATATTTAAAAGTGATTTTAATATTGATTTAGAAAAATAAACTAAAAATATCAATTATTATTTTGAAACGAATTTGAAAAAAAAAGAAAGTTGAGAAGCAATTATCTAATTACTTCAACAATCATGTCCAAGTTTTCAGACTGTAAGATATCGACTTTTTTACCTGATGCTCCCACAATCTCCTTTTTGATATTCAACATGTCTTCAGGAACTACAATTTCACCAATTGTCAGTTCATGATTTTCATCCAAAACACCACCTATCTCATCGATGTCAGTTGATTTCAGATAGCCGATAATCTTGCCGGCATCTCCTTTGAATTTAGGTCCGATTTGAGACATGTCCGGTTCAACTTCGATGATTTTTTCATGAACTTCAGGTTTTCCAGAGCTAATAGCCAAGTCTTTGATTTTTAAAGTTCCTTTAATGTCATCATCAAACTGGTTAAATATTTCAACTAAATTCTCATCAGAAGTATAAACATTTACTTCGGCAAGTTCTGCATTCAATGGTATTTTAGAAGCAGATTTGAATCTTCTTACCTCATCGATTAACTCAACAGTGGTTTCTCCTTTTTCTTCCATTTCAGAGCTGATCAATTCATCATGCACTTCCGGCCATAATGTTGTGTGAATTGATTCATCAGAGAAGTATTGATAAACTTCTTCTGTAAAGAATGGTGCAATCGGAGCCAATAGCTTCAAGGAAGTTTCAACTACTGTTCTTAAAGTGTATTTTGCCGCCTTTCTTGACTCATCAGATACGTCTGTGTATAATCTGTATTTTACAGCTTCGATGTATTCATCACAGAAATCATGCCAGAAGAATCTTTCAATTGAGGTTATGGTTTCTGCAAAGTTATAATCGGCAAATGCTTTGTCGACTGTAATGTTTAAATTGTTTAATTTAGACAAGATCCATAAGTCTATAGGTCCGAGGTCATCTTTAACATCTTCATATGAAACTTCTTCATCAAATATTTGCATGCTTATGAATCTGAATGCATTCCAGAATTTTCTAAGGAATCGGTATCCGTGCTTGATGTCTTTCCAGTCAAATATTACATCAGATCCAGGAACACTGTTTGCCGCCCATGTTCTTAACGGGTCTGCACCGTATTTTTCAATGACCTCTTCAGGACCGACTACAAATTCAGGTCTGGATTTGGACATCTTATTTCCATCTTCACCAAATACCATACCATTGATTACAATATCGTCAAATGGTTTCTTGTCAGTTAAGGCAATGCATCTTAAAGTGGTGTAAAATGCCCATGTACGGATAATATCGTGTCCCTGCGGACGGATATCTGATGGGAAATGATTAATGTAGTCTTCATCAGGCCATCCAGCAATGGATAGTGGTGAAATTGATGAATCCATCCAAGTGTCCAATACATCAACTTCAGGGATGAATTCTTCACAGCCGCATTCACATGCATGTTTAGGTTTATCAACTGTCGGATCAATCGGCAAGTCTTCCACATTAGGCAAAATGACTTTTCCACAGTCTTTACAGTACCATACCGGAATTGGAGTTGCAAATATTCTTTGTCTTGAGATACACCAGTCCCATTCCATGGAATCCGCCCAGTTTACCATACGGGATTTCATGTGGTCAGGCACCCATTTCATTTCATCTGCTGCCACTTTGGTTTTTTCAATTAATTCTCTTACTGCAACAAACCATTGTTCTTTTAGAAGAATTTCAACAGGAGTTTTGCATCTCCAGCATTGGCCAACATTCTGGTCAACTTCTTCCTGTTTTAATAGGTAACCTTCACTGTCCAAGTCTTCAATGGTTTGCTTTTTACAAGATTGCAAGTCCATTCCTTCATATCTTCCAGCAGCTGCAGTTAATTTACCTGTATCATCCATTACATCAATGATTTCCAGGTCATATTTTTGAACCCAGCTTACGTCAGTCTTATCCCCGAAAGTACAGATCATTACTGCACCGGTACCGAATTCAGGGTCTACTTCTTCATCTGCAATGATTTTTACCTTTTGGTGTGATAGAGGAACTTCAACATATTTGCCTAAAAGGTGAGTGTATCTTTCATCTTCCGGGTGAATTACAACTGCCACACAAGCAGACATCAATTCAGGACGGGTAGTTGCAATTAGGATTCCTTCACTTTTAGGGTCAGCCTGCTTACCTGACTTTTGTGATGATGCAATGTCATCATATGAATCTTCAACTGCAGGCGGGAAATTTACATAGTTTAAAAATGTAGTATTATCTGAATATTCAACTTCTGCAAAAGCAATAGCTGTTTCACAACGAGGACACCAATTTACAGGGTGTTTTCCCTGATAAATTAAGCCTTCTTCATACATTTTTAAAAATGAATACTGGGTTTTCCTCATGTACTCCGGAGTCATTGTCACGAACTCACGAGTCCAGTCCTGCGAATAACCCATTGCCTGCATCTGCGCTTTCATTTTTGCAATGTTGTCAGTAGTTAAATCAACACAATACTGTCTGAATTGAGCTCTTGAAACATCATTTTTCTTGATTCCATGAGTTTCTTCAACTTTAACTTCAGTTGGAAGACCATGGCAGTCCCATCCCTGGGTGAATAATACGTCATGGCCTTTTTGTCTTCTGTATCTTGCATTCATATCAATGTAAACCCAATTTAATACATGGCCTAAGTGAATTGAGCCTGTTGGGTATGGTGGAGGAGTGTCAATTACATATCTAGGACGAGACCCGTCTCCAATATATTTGTAGATGTCTTCATCCTCCCATTTCTTCTCCCATTCTTTTTCTTTTTTAAAATCATAGTCTTTAGGAATTTCTTCGTTTGACATATATTTTCTCCTAGTTAATGTAAGTAAAAATAATATTATTAATTATGTTGTTTATTATTTAAAAAAGTAATTATGAAATAAGAAAATAAAGCACCAAACTGTTAGTTAATTTTTTAAGATATATTGAAGAGATATATTTATAAGTATTAATATTATCTGAAAAACTATTAAGAATACCAATAACTCCTTA
>NZ_JAUNXX010000140.1 GCF_030539555.1 Methanobrevibacter sp.
ATTTTGAAATGTTGACCACGAAATCAGATCAGCCATCTGCAAACCTTTGTAATTCATTGAATCCACATGTTCTATTTTAATAGGTTGCTTTTGAATATTGTTTAAATTATTTAAAAATAGTTCATTAAAATTAATTATCTCTTCTTGTTTGTTTTTTGATTTATCAATGAATATGAAAGTTGGTTTATCGATGTTAATTAATTTAGCTAATTTTGAAGCAAGAATATCATATGTTTCTTTATTGTCATACTCATATCCTATTTTATATCTGTTTTTCTTATCAAAAACTATAATAAAAACTTCATAATCAAGGTTTTTTAATTTTTTAAGGATTTTGATTTTTAAGTCATAAGGCAGATTTCCGCCTTTGATTTCATTGGATGTCTTCATTTTCTTTTTAGATGATCTCCTTGTTTTCTTGATTATTTTTTCCAACTTCTTTGAATCCTCAACTTTGATTGCTGCTATGATAAAATACTTGGAACTAGTTCTTTTAGTTCCCAAATCACCACTTTCATCAATGTAAACAAAAGACATCTTCAAAACCTGAATTATTTTAATTTTTATCAACTGCATAACATAGCAGCGTTAGAATAATGAAATATTAATGTTTAAAAATTTATTATTTGCCCAGATATAAATTTTCTTGGCTCCATTTTAGATAAGTCATTTAACAAATCTTTTGAATAATCAATGAAAATTTTAGTGTTATTGAATGTTTCCATAGCTATTTTCTCATCAAAAATATCCCAGTTTATTTGTAAAAACTCTGAATTTAATTCCTTAATATTACAGAAAAATTTAAACAGGTTCTTATCAAATAGGTCTTCATCAACATAATTTATTTTAAGCAGATATATCAAGCCCTCAAGAGTTTTGCATTCTATGTTTTTCAATACAAACAATGCCTTGATAACAGAATACATCGCCAAAAAACATGAATTGATTATAAAGGGATAATCTTCCATATTAAAATAGAGTTCACAGATTTCCAGGTGTCTTTTAGATTTACTAATCCATGCATCAATTATCATATTATCGCCTGTAAAAATAGTCAGTATGGGATTCCTGATTTTCATAAGTGCTTAAAAGAGGATGGGCTTTTAATATAAATCTTTCACGGCCATCATAGCTGGTTCTCTCAAACCATGTATAATCATCAACAATCAGCTGAATGTTTTTTAATTCACATAACCCCCAGTCATCATCATAGAAAACATTATATTTTTCTAAAAATTCATCAGATTTTACAACATTTCCTTCAACTACTAAAATAACATCATTCAAATCGAGATTATATTCGTTTAACAGACTACTAATTTCATCAACCAAATTTATCATACATTACATTCTCCAAATTTGAAAATAATATCTGAAACTATGTAAATAATATAAAAAAGAAAATAAATATAGTTTTTGTTGTAAATAAAAGCAATATAACACTATGAAATCAATATTATTATATGAAATCAATATTTCGATTAGAAACAATGAGTATTGAAACAAACATGATACTATAAATAGTTCTATTGACATAAGGTTGATAATTCAATATCATTTTTTTGAGTTAGTATAAATTTTTTCACAAAACATTAATCATCAACCAACATGATTTTTTTATTTTTAATAAGAATGATTTAAATCATAAAATAAGTAATCTGAAGAGTTTTAAAAAATTAATCATCAACCAAAAAATATGTTAATCATCAACTAGTAAATCATCGGCATTGATCTAAACACCAATGGTTTTTGCCATACTGGTGATGGCGGTTTTGACACTTCCATTTGGGCCTGCAAAAACGATGACTTCAGGAAGTCTTTTAAAATATTTTCTTAAAACCCGCCTCTGAATATTATTTTTGAGTCATGTCTTTAATCTTACGTATGTAAAGAATTGCTATAA
>NZ_JAUNXX010000141.1 GCF_030539555.1 Methanobrevibacter sp.
TATACAAAATTTATATACTTACAAAAAGGAAGTCAGAGAAAAATTGTATAGTTATTATATTATCTGGATTTAGGCAATCAAGGAGTTTAGTTTGGAAGTAAGTATATTTTTAAAATCTTATTTACAAATGGTAACTACAAGAATAATTACATACTTACATTAAATCAAATAACACTAAGACATCCTTATTCAAGAGTTAATTCGTATTTAAATATTCTTTTTCATGTTCATACAATTCATCATGGATTTCAACTTCTTTTATAAATAGTTCATTTATCCTATTCTTATCAGGAATTTTCTTTTTGTTCTTATGGAACAGTTCAACAAAAATAAATTTACTTTCTTCTTTATCAAATAGGAAAGTTATTCTGAAACCGGAATTTACACCTTTGTTTATCCCTTCACAACGGAATTTCTTGATAATGAATGCTGGCACGTTCACATAATTTTCTAAACCTGCCATACGCATACAAACATGGGATTCAAATTTATCGGATTCCGAAAGATGTTGGATTAAAATATCGTACAAGAGTTTAAAGTCGCTTTTAATTGTAGGGCATTGGTGCCTGGCAAAAGTTTTTTGAAACTCTTTTTTAAATTTATGATGGTATTCAAATGTGTAACCCTTGTACTCAGTCATCGTACTCCCTCACAGAATATTCCGGATCCCTATAAAAGACAGCTTCATAATTTAATGTTTCACCATCTTTTGCTAATCTCCAAGGAATATCGCCGTGAGAATATTTACTTATCTCTTCAGAGTATAAATGAGAAAGTTTATTGATTGTATCATCTATTACCTGAATCTCATAAGAAGATAATAAACTGATATCTGGGTCTTTTAATGAAGAATATTTATATTTTAGATAATTTATTACACGTTCGGAACTTTCATCTATTTTTCCTTCATCAATTAATTCACCAATAGCTTCAAAAAAGTGTGAAGGAACTGGCCCCATTTGTTTTCTAATATAAGTTTCACCACTAATCGGTTTTTCATATTTCTCATAATTATCAAAATCAGAAAAATACAATAATTTATACAATACAACCCTAGCAAAATTATCCTTTGTATGACATCTACTAATTATATAGTGTATCATTGATTTGAATTTTTCAGAGTCGTAAATTATATTCTCATTCATTTCAAAACCTCATTAAAGTTTTAAACTTTGAAAAAAACTAATTTTACAATATACCTATATGAAACCCAGCATATATAATAATATCATATAACCAGTTTTAATATCATATTCGATACCTTGAAGTTAATAGTAATTATAATTAGTTTTTAATTGTTTAAATATCTTTTTATTTATTTTCAGAACAATTTTACACTATTAAGTCAATTTTACTAACTCAAAACAATTTTTAATAAAAATTACTAGATTACAAAACATTTGAAAAAATATTTATGAAGATGGAGACTTGAGTAAAACTTCAACTTGTGCAAAAATTGCACACCTTCAAAAAGTTAATACAATAACCTTCTATTTTTCAAAATTCCCCAATATAACCATCAAGCTTTATAACATCCTCCCATTAGATCAGACCATTTGTAATTTTATTCATATAAAATAAGTAATCGAATTTATGGGGTAGAAAAATAATTGATGAATGAAAAGATTAAATTATCATGAATTCTAAAAAAAGTAGTGTAGAGAGGTAAGTAGCACAACTATCGCATGAGTTTTCATAAAACCTCTCTCCAAAATAATTTTAATTAATTAATAATTTAATTTTTAAGTTATATATAATTAATAGCTATTTAATTAATACTCCCATCCACAATACTTAAGCAATGAAATAACACAGATTGGCGTTGAAAACATTGATATCAAAAACTGATAAAATAAACTTATCGAGTTGACTATGGAACTTAAATATGATGGACAGAAAAAA
>NZ_JAUNXX010000012.1 GCF_030539555.1 Methanobrevibacter sp.
TTGAGAATCAAGGACAATCGGATTTAATCCTAGAATGAAACGTTGCAAATCATAATCCAGGAATGATTCGTAGTCCCCTTCATAGGCGAAAACATGCGCTTTTGCAGACAATGCATCGATAAATACTAAGAATTGATTGGCTATTAATGCCTTGGATATGATTTCATCACAGAAATCATGTGCAGTCTGAACTGAACCATTGCCTGCCGCTTTAACATAAGTTTCATAATCTTCAAATCTGAATGCAACAAGTGCAAACATGTACAGGTCAATCCATTCATTTTCATCCAGAAACTCTTTTGCCTTTTGAGTTAAACTGTAATCTCCAGAACCAGCACCATCATTTAAAACCGGCAGAATTCTTTCAACAAGTTCCTGTTTTTTACCTGAAACTTTCAAACCATTTTCTTTTAATAATTCTTTTAAATCTGCAACCTTGTATTTTTTAGATATCTCTTCGGCGGTCAATGCACTGCCATCACCTTCAAGATAATTGTTTTCAACTAAATAATCCACACAAGCCTGTCCGGATTCAAAAGTTCCAAAATTTCCTTCGTTTAGAATATCACCCAGTTCATAACCATTATTTAAAAAGTTTAAAACATTGAATACTTCTAATTTTTGTTCACTCACTTAAACACCTTTTTTTGTTTAGTCAATAATACTCCAAAATTGCCAAATGTTATAGTTAGACTTCCAATTAAGAAAGCATATAAATTTGAAATAAATATCAAAACAATGGCCATCCCCACAAATGTAGCCATTATCATTAGTATAATATCTTTTTTTGTTAATTTAATATTTTTCCTATAATATTCCTTATTTGCCATGATTGACAGATAAAAAATAACCAGTGACCCAATCATCAATCCGCTTGCAAACAGATGATTGACCTCCCCACTATGAATTAACTCCAAAGCAACTGTCACAAGATTAATGCTGATTACAATAAAATAATGGCTAAACATTAACCTTAAAGACCTTTCAACTCTGTTGTGTTCCATAAGATAATGGATTTGAATTACATATGAACCGAACATTGTCAGGACAATGAAAAAGACCAAAATCGGAACAAAATTGAAGTTGGATGTGTCAAAGAAATGTGTAAGTCCAACAATGGCTTCACCAAAGGTAATAATAGTCAATAATTCGAACCTTTCAACCAAATGAGGAAAGCTAATAATGCTCTTGTCAAATTTACCTCTGATAAAGAAAGGTAAGAAAGCCCCCGTTAGGACCGCCACCACATTTATCCATATTACATATCCTGAAAAATTGAAGAATATTGACAGAATAGCAATTACGTAGATTGTACAGACAACCGTCAAGATTGTAATGGAATTGCCTGCTGCCCCAACCATTGATTTTTCCTTGTAAGCCTGAATTGAATACAATGCGACAACCGTTAAAAGAAGTATTAACATTGCAAGGTCAAATGGAAAAGCCATTGATTGCCAGTCATGTGAAATCGTGTTTGCCATGTAAATTACGGCAATCATATTTACACAGGCCAGGGCATAGTCATACCATTTCCACCTCCCATACCGATTAACATAATTTGTAAAGTAAAGCCATGCCTGCAGAATCACAAATGATGTTATCAAATATGCAAAAAAGTTATATGGTGGGATTACCCCACCAATCGGCTCTGAAATCAAAGCTGTTAATTTTGATATTGCATATACAAAAATCAAATCATAAAATAATTCTATTAATTCAACAGGTTTTGTTTTTACTTGCATATTATTACCGGTCAACAGTGGATATTGAATTATTTGTATTGAATTGCTTTTAAAAATGTTTGGTTATGGCAACAAAATTATTCAGTTAAAAGAAAGAAAAATTAAGGGTTGCACGCTTCATCAGCAGCACCCATTACAACACTAATCTCATCCCCTATATTGATTTCGGAAATCTTTTTTGGAGATTCGTTTTTAGCATTATAATATGCTTGAGCAAAATTCATAGTAATGAAATAGACTTCCTTGAAATCCAAGATAAAGTCATCACCATCAATTTTATTTAAGATATCAATTAATTCGACTGCAATTTCACTAGTTTCCAGATTCTTACCAAATTCAGCTCCTACATTGATTAACATATTCTACACCCATAACAATATTTAAACTTCATAATTAATATAATTAGATAATATGAAAAATTGTCCGAAATGCAAAAGAAAACTGAAAAGAGTATTCTATGGTGAGCCCACAGACGAAATGGCTATCGAATCACTGGAAAATGAAGTGATTATCGGAAATTTCTGCCAAAGCACCTACAATTACTATTGCGAATATTGCGATGAGTTTTTCCAGTTTTAATACTCTCATTGCAATACTATCAGAAAAATATTATTACCCTAACTAATACAAATTATATACAAAAAAAGGTGTAAATTATGACTAAAGAAAATTTTATCAATGAATTGGCAAAGCACAGGTTTGGATGTTACTCAGGCAGAAAATGTTAATGACATTATAGAAGGAACATCAATTCGGGGACATTCAAACAAGGATAAGATTACTTCAGGAATTGTAGAAAAATTAGGCATAAGTGAAGAACAAGCCGATGAAATCTACAATGCAGCAATGGACATTTTGAAAGATTCCGTTGTTGATAAAATCAACCCCTTTAAAAAATAATATCCCTTTTCTAATATTTTGTTTTGATCAAATGCTTCTTACAGAATATTCTAAGCTAATTTTTGATGACTATAAACCCAACATATCCCTATCCGGATCGGCATTTTTGAACAGATTAATTTTAACGTCACTTTTCCATGTGAATTTCAACAATCCCGCATGAACCATTTTTAGGTCTTCAGGAGAAAAACCGTCAAGATAGTAAATTTTTCCACGCTCTGAAACATTCATCATGAACCTTATCAAGTGCCTATGCACCATGACGGAAAACGGTTTATACACTATAATATCATCGGTAATGTACTCAACCACCCGGTCTATTTCAAAAACATCAGGAGTCAATACTTCCACTTCACAATTCGGAAATTTTTCCCGAATGACTGTTTCATAATCCACATTATCACCACTAATAAATATTAGATTAACCAATATTTTAAATTATGGCTAACAAAAATGTGGAGTTAATGAGGGGAGAACCTGAAAAGGCTGTAAAGAAATTAGCTATTCCAATCATGATTTCAATGATACTGACAGCATTATACAATATCGTTGACGGCATCTGGGTGGCTGGTCTCGGACCGACAGCTATTGCAGGAATCGGATTTGTAACACCAATTTTTATGGTGTTGAACGGAGCAAGTGTAGGACTTGGAAACGGTGCAACAAGCAGTATATCAAGATTTATTGGAGCGAAAAATCATGATAAAGCCAATGAATCTGCAGCGCATTCACTATTCATATTTTTCATTGCATCAATCATATTAACAATCGTATTTATTATAATCCAAGAGCCATTGCTCAGAAGTTATGGTGCAACTGGGCAAACATTAAAAGAAGCAGTGACTTATGCAACACCACTGTTTTTAGGATTAATCTCTTTTATGTTTTCAAATGGGTGCAGCGGAATCCTCCGTGGTGAAGGAGACATGAAAAGGGCAATGTATGTTGTGGTTGCAACAGTTATTTTAAATGCATCCCTTGACCCTGTATTCATTTACATCATGGGCCTTGGTTCTGCCGGTGCATCACTTGCAACAATTGTAAGCTCAGCCATTGCAGCAGTCATAATGCTGTACTGGATTTTGATTAAAAAGGACACATATGTTAATGTTAGTCTTAAAAAATTCAAATTCAACTCAAAATTAACAAAAGACATTCTGAAAGTTGGAATTCCATCCGCACTTGACATGCTGATAATGGCAATCGCAATGTCAATTTATTTGATTGTGATTTCAATGATCGGCGGCGACTTTGGTATTGCGATATTCACATCAGGCCAAAGACTATACCTATTTGCAATAATGCCCCTTACAGCTATCGGGTCTGCAGTGATTGCAGTATCCGGCAGCGCATTTGGTGCTCGAAATGGAGATTATCTTTCAAGAGCACACAAATACGGTGCCAAATTTGGTTTGGCATTGGGAACAGCAATAACATTGATACTGGTAATATTTGCAACTCCTCTTGCAACAATTTTTGCATATACTCCCGAAACAGCCAGTTTGGTTCCAGGAATTGCCGAATATCTTCAGATTGTATGTCCAACTTTGATTTTAACAGGTATTGGAATCCCTTCCAGCTTCTTTTATCAGGGAATCGGAAAGGGAACATACAGCCTGATGTTTACAATTTTAAGGGAAATCATATTCGTTGTTCCTCTAATTTACCTCTTCGTATTTGTATTTGATTTGAATCTTGTTGGAGTCTGGCTAGGATTATGTATAGGAAGAGCTATTGCAAGTGTTATCAACTATGCATTTGCAAGATATGAAGTCAGAAGAACAAGATCAAAATTCGAAAATTAAGAGTTTTTTTTTCACTCTTAATCTTTTTTTATTTAATGACTTTAATATTGATTTAAGCTTATTAAATTGCTTTAAAAACTAACTTACTAATTTATTAACTATTAATTCATATATAGAATGTACAACTAAATTGTACAGGCTGAAAATATGAATATGGAAGATTATAATATAAGAACAAAAGTTATCGAAAAGACATTTAACGACAACCGCAAAATAAAATATCCCACCCCAGAGCACTTGAGGGCTGTTGATGATGGCATTTATCCTGGTGGAGATATCTTTACAACAGAAGATGGCGAACTGATTGATTTGGAATTTCAAATGACTGATTTTGATGAAGATGAACTTGTCAAGTATGTAGAGCTTGCTGAAGCGTTGTATGAAAAAAACCGATGCCCTATTTCAATCTACATAATCTGTCCGGATGATGTGAACATATGCATGAAAGAATGTGAAATTATGTCAAAAGCCGATTTTACAATCAAATTAGCTTGCATCAATGAAGATCCATGTCAGATAATACTTAAAGCAATTAAGCATAAGATAAAAAATAATGAAATTCTAAATGGGGACGACATACATGCCCTTAGCCTGCTTCAGGTAAAGTGCAGAAAAGAAGATCGAAATTATTATAGAAGAGAATATTTTAAGATAATAAACAAAATATCCTGAACTATATTTTCCATTTTAGAATTGTTTTACCAAATTTAGAAATATAATCTTTGTCAAATGCTTCCTTCAAGTCATTTAAAGAGTTTATTTCACAGATATTGGTAATTAACTTTTCCAGGTATTCGAATAGCTGAGGATTTCCTCTTAGAGTTTCAACAACTCCAATGAAATCTTCCCTATCAGACCTGCTATTACCCTGAATGGTCAATCCCTTTTCCAAAACCATACGAGTATTAATAGGTATTGGATACTCGCTTACTCCAAATAAGCTTATTATTCCCTGAGGATTAATGATATCTATTATCTGTTCAATTGCTGATTGTGATGCACTTGAACCAACACACTCAAAAGCATGGTCAACTACAACATCACCTATATCATGGATTCTATATATTTCATCGGCAAATGAGAATAGGTTCAGGTTTTCATGGTGTTTCCCAAAGACCATCACTTTAGATTCTGGAAATGCTTCCTTTAAAAGCAGTGCTGTGATGAAGCCCAAATTGCCATCTCCCCAAACGCCCAATCTGTCTTTTGGAGTTGATGCAATTTGTCTGAATTTGTTGATTCCCTGATAAGCGACACTTATCAGTTCTATGAATGCAGATACATTCAAGTTAAAATCATCAGGTATCTTTACAACCCTATCCTGCGCGAGTTTAATCAGATCAGAGGTGAATCCATCAAATCCGCTCCCCCTAAACTTTGAGTTATATGAATAATTGGGAAGACACACATCTTTACTTGAGGGAGTGTTTGGAATCATTACTACTTTATCACCGGATTTGAAATTTCCTTCACTGTCAAAGACAACCTCTCCGATTCCTTCATGAATCAATGCCATCGGCAATTTTTTGTCCAAAACTTCTGCCGGTCTTGAACCCTGATAATATCTTTGGTCAGCCTGGCAAATTGAAAGATGAGTCGGTCTTACAACTACGCCATCCAATTCCACTTCATCTATTGCCTCTTCAAAGAATTTTGGAGATTTTAATCTATAAACAATATTAATCATGAATATCATCAAGTATTGTATTTGCTAATTTTAAATCATAAGGGTATGTAATTTTAATATTTGTCACTTCACCATTAACTAGATGTACATCCTCATCCTTAAGTGTGAATATTTTGCATGCATCTGTAAGAATATTGCTTTCTTCTTGCGTTAAACTATTGATTAAGTTAAAAAGTTTTTTTATATTGAAGCTCTGTGGAGTTTGACCTTGGTAATAATAATCCCTTACGGGAATACTTTCTATAGTCTCCCCATTGATACTTTCAACAATTGTATCAGTGGCAGGAATTACTGTGTCGCAGGCCCCATATTTTTTTGCGGCATCAATATTGTCTTCTATAATCCTATGAGTCACAAATGGGCGCACCGAATCATGCGTTATGATAATTGACTCATCATCAATGCCAAAATTCTCTTCAATATGGTTGATACTGTTCATAATAGTATCATTTCTGGTTTTCCCACCTTCAATAACAATGATGTCTTCTGAATTTGGGATATACTCATCAATTAAGTGAATGGTATGATTAATGAAATTTTTTGGTGTCAAAACAATAGTTTTATCAATGTTACTGTTTATAACAAATTTTTCTATAGTGTGAATAATAACTGGTTTGTTTCCTAAAGTCAAGAATTGTTTGGGTGTGTCAGTTCCCCCCATTCTAGACCCTATTCCGCCTGCAAGTATTGCTGCAAAAATCATTTGATTTACTCCTTTTCAAAAATTATCAGATAATGAGACTTGCCATCGTCAATGTCTCCTCCAATATCCTCATTCAAATAAACTTTTTTAAGATTATAGGCATTGAATATTTCTTCCAATTCTTCTGAAGAACATCGAACGTCGACTGGAGGACCCCATTGCATTTCTATCGGCTTGAACTCCATAATTGCAATCCTGCCATCATTTTTCATTATTCTTTTAAACTCATTTATGACAGAACCCCTTTCTCCGGATTTGAATCCATGAAATACATTAAGCATCAACACAACATCAACTGAATCATCCTCAATTCCAGAAATGCCCCTTGTTAAGTCCGCTTCAATATTAGTAAGATTACCAATATTGTTTTCCAGCCTATATCTTTCCAGTTCCTGAATTGAAACATCATATGCATCTACGGCGTAAACTTTACCATCAGGAAGATATTTTTCAATTGCTTTAATTGAGATATAACCATCACCACAACCGGCATCCATAAAAGTCTCATTGCCGTTGAGGTTTAATTCTGTTAAAATTTTGTCGGCATCTAAAAATTTTGAACTTGATTTTCCATGATGTTTGTGTTCCATTTCAACACCTCAAATAATATTCTTTAAAAAATAGTATATAATGATTTTCAACAAAAAAAGAAAATAAAATAAATTGGGGATAGAAATCCCTAAAAAAAAGAATTAACTTTTTTCAAACATTATAAGATAGTGGGATTTGCCTTGCGGAATGTCCTCACCTATTTCTTCATTTAAATAAATCATTTTAAGACCATGATTATTGAACAACTCTTCCAATTCTTCCGGAGAACTTCTCATTTTAGTTGGCGGTCCTTTTGGAACATCCCAAGCCTTATAATCCATAATGACTATTTTTCCATCATCAGAAACTATTCTTGCAAGTTCTTCAACTGCTTCATCAAGATTTCTTGATGCTTTAAATCCATGGAAAACATTAACAAGCAAGACAACATCGATTGATCCATCCTCAACACCAGGAATGCCTTTGGCAATATCCGCTTCGATATTGATTAAATTCTCAACATTATTTTCTCTTTTGTAAGATTCCATATCTTCAATGGAAGCATCATAAATGTCTACTGCATAAACAGTTCCTTTATGGTTATAATCTTCTAAAACCTTAATTGCATTGTGACCGTCTCCACAACCTGCATCCATAAAGGTTTCGTCTCCTGTAAGATTTAGTTCTTTTATTATTTCATCAGAGTCCAGGAAATATGCGCTTGAAAATCCATGTGCTCTGTGACCGTTTTCAGGTTCCATCATATTTAATCACCTAAATAATATTCTTTAAAAAATAGTATATAATAATTTTCAATGTGATGAGATATTAATAACATCTAAAAATAGTTAAAATAAGTAAAAAAAAGTTATAAGAGGATTATTTTTTCCAAGTTTGTTTTACTCCTCTTCCTCTTTTACTACCAGGTTTAGTATAACTTCTTTTTGGTCTGGTTCTTCTGTTAGTTCCTTTAACTTTTGCCATAATCTTCCCTCCTTCTAATCAATCGTTAAAAAATCAGAATTATATATAACATAAAAATATTTGTTTTCAATATATTTAAAGCTTTTCTTTAAGTAGTGTATTCAGCATTAATTTTAACATAATCATAAGTTAAATCACAACCCCATGCGGTGGCTTGTCCTTCACCCAAATCCATATCAATATTAACTATGACATTTTTTGACTGCATGATTTTTTCAGCCCTTTCAAGATAAGGTGTGTTTTCAAATGCTAAAATTTCACCTTTCCTTACAAGGTCCACTTCATCTTCACCGTCGGCAATGGAAATAGTTATGATATCTGGATTCAAATCACAACCGGAGTATCCAATTGCTGATACAATTCTTCCCCAGTTTGGATCTCCACCGAATACAGCAGATTTGAATAAACTTGATGAAATGATTGATTTGGAAGCAAGTTTAGCATCTTCAGAGTCTTTTGCTCCAAATACATTAGCTTCAATGAATTTAGTGGCTCCCTCACCATCACGTGCCATTTTTTTAGCCAAATCTATGCATAAATAGTTTAAGGCTTCCTGGAAGTTTACATCAACCTCACCATCGTTTACAGCTTCAACATCAGACGCTCCATTTGCCATCATCAGACAGGTATCGTTAGTACTTTCATCACCATCAACAACAATCATGTTGAAACTAACATCTGCAGCCTTCTTTAAAGCCTTATTGATTTGATTAGCAGGAATGACTGCATCTGTAACTATGAATGACAGCATTGTACCCATATTAGGAGCTATCATACCACTTCCTTTAGTAATTCCCGCAATTTTAACAGTTTCTCCGTTGGTTAATGTTACTTCAACAGCACACTCTTTCGGAAATGTGTCAGTTGTCATGATTGCACGGGCTGCTGCAAGTGAGTTTTCCGCTTTGTTTCCAAGTTTGGAAAGAGATTCATAAGCCACTTTGGATATTATGTCAATTGGCATTTCACGACCTATTACTCCGGTTGATGAAATTGCAATTTCATCTTTAGGTATTTTCAAATCACGAGAAATCAATTCCACCAAAGTTTCACAATCCTTAAATCCCTGTTCGCCTGTAAAACAATTAGCATTTCCACTATTTACAAAAACTGCAGAAATTCTTCCATTTTTAATTGCTTTTTTTGTATATTTTACAGGGGCCGCAACTACATTATTTGAAGTGAAAACTGCAGAAGCAGTACTTCCTCTGGAAACGATAATTGTAACTCCAAATTTGCCTTCACGTGCTCCGGATACTTCAAGATTTTCAATAACTGAAAATCCTCCATCAAGATTTCTAATAAAACCCATAAAAACCACTAAAAAATAATTTAATAAGATAAAGTAACATTAGTTAGATTAAATTCCTGAATGTCTTCCTGATTATTAAAATCTATGTCATCCACTTTATCATCATAATCAACTGTTGTATTGTTTAAATTTGTAGTCATCTCAACAGTCACATTTTCAAATTCGACTTTATCATCATCTGAAGAATCGTCAAGAGCCATTGAAATGCCAATTCCCGCACCTATAACAAATGCAACCAATGCAATTACCATTATTGCCATTGTTGTCTTACTAGCTTTACTGGCTTTTTTTGTTCTAGGAGACCTTCTTTTCTGCATATGTCTAGGAGGTCTATTATCCCTAGGCGATCTCAAAACCCTTTTGTCATTTTTTCTTCTTCTCGACATGATAATTCTCTTTTTCATTACTTAAACTACAAATGCATAAACTAAAGCCAATATAACGGCTACAAAGCTAAACATTCCAAGTCCCAATATTGACATTAAATAAACTAAGATAAATACAAATGCAAATATCCCAATCAATGTTGATTTTTCATTTTCAACCAGATTTATCAAAGTTCTTGTAAACTCAGATGGAATATTATACGCGTATAATCCATTAGCCAATTCAAAAACTACTAATGATAACGGAGATGTGGATGGCAAATCATCAACCAGTTGTGCTCTTTCACCAGCTTCTCTCCTACTTCTTCCAATTCCAGCCCTTATTTTAGCCCCATTATCAAGTGCAAACCAAGCTGCATCAAGACCTGCACGGATAGCTAAATCTTTAGATGGGAATCTTGCAATAAAATCGTCCCCACCTTCCCTATAACCTTCAAGTTCGCCTTCACATTCAGTTTCAATGAAGTTTTTAATTCCAGTCATAAGGTCAACAAGCTGATTCCTACCATTTTTACTGATGAATTTGGTGGAATCAATTAAATCAATGAACAGATAATTTTCCAAATCAACCGGTCTTGATTCCCTTAATAAAAAGGGAGTGTCAAACACCAAAGCATATTCTCCACCAAGTTTGGTGAATGCAATTCCAGGAAAACTACCAATACTTTGAGTATAATGAATTGCTCTTTCAATAGAAGCTGCTCCAGTCATTCCAACAGCAGATATTACTTGAATACCTTCAGACAAACCAATTCCAATTAGTTCAATAGCTACTCTGATTGCATCATTCTTACTCAACATTCTTGCGACAAGTTCCGTGTCTGTTTTTTCGACTATCTCTCCAGCTTCGTTTTCAATAATCTTTACAAAAATATTAATTAAATTAGATGGATGAGGTATTTCAATGTAGAAATAACGGTCACTACCCATAATAATATTGCTTACTAAAGCATATTCCTCAATCTTATTCTCAGCAGGTTTTAATTCATGGAACGTGTACTCAACCGGAATATTTTCAGCACCAACATCACGAATGAGATTTTGCAAAATAGTATCTGAATTAATCTCCGCTTTTTCAAGCTCAAAAAGAATAGTCTGAGTATAATTGAATAACTCTACATATTCTGTTTCAAGAGAATTGGTTGGAAAGAATTTTGTTCCAACGGCAATTGGATTGAGCTTGGTTGTGAGTTTGACAAATGACTTAGTCAAAGCACTAGTCATCTAAACCTCCTCCTTTTTCAAGTTCAATTTCAAATTGTCCTGGTTTTTCTAAAAGCATATCCGGTTTGACGGAAACAAATGGGAATTTCCATGACCCTAATCTGCCCGCAATTGTACTTGCAATATTTCTGGAGTTTCTTTTAATAAACACTTCATCATGAGTACTTACACGGACTAGAACATTATATGGTGCATATTCAGTTACTTCATCAGCCAAGAGAATATTTAATTCGAAATTACCCGGTTTTGTAAACAAATCATTACGAACTGCTATCAAAGGTTTTTTCTCAAGACCTAACCTATCTGCGACAGTAACGGAAATGTTACCTGCATTTTTAACAGCTATTTTGTAATCTTTTGGATGAACCAATACGAATATAACATATGGGGCGGCAATTTCAACATCATCCACCATTTCCACAATTTTATTAAACATTGGGATTTTAGCAAATATGTTTTCAAGTTTAGATTCAGCGTTATTTTCATTATCAATACGTATAATTGCTTGTTTAGCAATGTTTAATGGGGAAATTTCCAATCCTTCCTTTCCTGTGTATATTTCCCATTTTTTGAAATTTAATTCTTTAATAATTTCATCACAAATTTTTTGCAGGATGTTCTTATCTTTTTTAGGTTGTTTAGGTTTTCCGAATGTTAATCTTCCCCGTTCAATTACAAATGGAATTCTCATAGAAGCAATATTCCTAAATTCAGCAGCATAATCTCTGAATTTATCGTTAGACAATATTTTTGCTTTTTCATTTGTTGCAATTTCGAGAATGAAATGATCTGCATCGTTGCCTGCTGGAACTTCTTCAACATTTTCACTTTCCAACAATTTCGCAAAGCTCTCTTTATCGTCAATATCATGGCGAAGTGATGCATCAGCAATAATTACAAACTCATCCTCACTTTCTTCCAGTGCTTTTACAGCAGCAAGGATATTGGACATTTTAGGTTGCCCATTTTCATTTTTTACATAGTGAGCTACATTTGAAGCATCTACAACAACTTTCACAATATCACCTAAAAAATAATCTATTATCGAATAATTTGTCAGTATAATATCTTTGTTTCAAACAATATTTAAAGTTTTAAATTTTATTCCTTGGATATTCACCAAATAAAAATTTATCCCCACCGACATTATGAAGATAAATCTCTATATTATCTTCAGAAATATTATAAACATTATAAGAATTTAGATTTTTCCCTCTGAGTTTTACAGAAGATAATGATCCTGCATTGACAATCAGAGTTTCATTTATTTTCCAGATGTTTGGAACATGTTTATGTCCAGATAAGATTAAATCTACTTCATGGGTTGTTAATGTTTTTAAAATATCACCTGAATCTGATAAAACATTACGTTCACGACCGGTTTGTGGAATTGATATCACATGATGATGAAGAACAACAACTGAAAAGTTTTCATTGACAACACATTCGTCCAATTGGTGTTCCAACCATAAATGTTGAGGCCGGCCAATCTCTCCACGGCTCTCATCAGGGGTGCTGCTGTCAAGGCCAATAACTGTAAAATCATCACCCACAGTTAATTTCCAACTTCTCTCACCCATCAACTCCTCAAAAGTCTGATAACCTAAATTACGGGCATCATGATTACCTGGAACTGCAAATAATGGCGGTTCAAACATTGCCAAATATCTTGAAGCCTGTTCAAACTCCTTATAATATCCATTATCAGTAATATCCCCAGTCAGAATAATCATATCTGGCTGCAGATTATTAATTTCACTTACAGCAGCCATGAACATTTCTTCATCAAAATTGGCTTTACTGATATGTAAATCTGAAATGTGAACAATAACGGTCATATTATCTATTGATTTAATTTCATGATAGCTTCTGCCAAATCACCTTTACATTCTTCCAGAGCCGCTTTTGCTTCTTCAGCAGATACATTAGCACTGTTAGCTACCATTTCCACATCTTCTTCAGGAATTTCAACTTCATATTCCAGTTCCACTTCACGAGCTTTTCCTTCAATCTGGTAGGTTTCTTGGCCCATCACATTCATTAAACTTACGCTCGGATTATCAATTATTAATTCCTTTTCATCAAAACGGATAATTACTTCACGAACACCTTGGAGGTCTTCCATTTTCATACCCATTTTTTTCATTTGCCTTTCCATCTGTTTCATTTGTTTTTTATTCATACCAGGTATCATAATCTGTCCTCATAAAATAATTATTTATAATTATAATATTAATCGTTATTAAAAATTTGCTTAAAAAAAATAAATAATTTGGGCTTAATTCGTAAACCCATAGATTTCAGTTTCAAATGTTTTTGCAACATCTTTCAATACTTCGGGAATATTGATTTGCTGAGGACATTCCTCAATGCATGATTCACATTCAATGCAGTCTGAAGCAATACCTACATCAGGCAGCTTTGAATAATTCAGATAGGCATTTCCAGGTTGTGACCAGTCATCACGGCCCAGAATTTTATGCTTGTTGTATAAATCAAAAAGTTTGGCGATGTCAATTTCTTCAGAACATGTGTCGACGCAATATCTGCATTTAGTGCAGTCGACAGTGATGTTGCTGTTAATAATCTCTGAAACATCTTCCAAGATTTGTAATTCATCATCATCTAATGGGTCGGCATTTTTAAATTCCCTGATGTTTTCTTCAAGCTGTTCCAGGGAACTTGCACCAGTCAACACAACGCATACATCATCAAGATTAGCTACAAATCTCATTGCCCATGAAACCACAGATCTATCAGGATTACATTCCTTCATGATTTTTTCAGCCTCTTCAGGAACATCTGCTAAAAATCCTCCTTTATACGGTTCCATAATCATTACAGATTTATCATATTTTCTTGCAACTTCAAGACATTTCCTGGATTCGATTCCTTCATCTTCCCAATCAAGATAGTTAATCTGAAGTAAAACAAATTCCAATTCAGGATGGTCAAACAGAATCTCCTCTAAAAATTCTGCATTACCATGAGTGGAAATACCAATGTGCTTAATATAACCTTCCTCTTTTTTCTTTTGGATAAATGAATAGAGATCAACATTTTTCCATGCGGTTTCCGTATATCCGCTTACATTGTGCAACATGAAATAATCGAAGTATTCCACACCACAGTTTTCAAGCTGTTCTGTAAATATTGGTTCTAATTGTGATTCTTCAGTAATTATGAACAAAGGCAGTTTAGTTGCTATTTTAAATGATTCTCGAGGATATCTGTCAACAACACACTTCTTAAATGCCTGTTCTCCAAGGGTTTCATGATAAATAAATGCAGTATCAAAATGTTTAAATCCCGCATCCATAAACTCATCTACCATTTTATTCACTTGCTCATAATCAATGCTTTTAAAGTCGTTTTCATCCAAAATAGGAAGTCTCATCATTCCAAAACCTAAATCAACCATATAATTCCTCCATGATTTCATTCTCTTCTTCATATAATTTCATTACATAATCCATACAATAAGCAATAATCTTATCTTTAAAATTTAGATTATCATCTATTTTAGAACCATTATCAATAATATTCACCAAATTTTCAGCTAACTCATCTAAAATTTCATTAAAATTAAGACAATTCAAAATGAAATTGCAAATATCCGTTATCTTAATTTGTAATTGGTTTAATGAGTCATTTTCATCAGTCACTTCAATATTTTCACGAATAATATTGCTTACAACAAGCACTGTTGTTTTTTCAACATCATCATTATTTATACATTTCTGTTTAATTAAATTTATAGATTTTAAATTAAGTCCGAAAGACGCCTTTAAGTTATTTTTCGTTTCGATTTCGACGGAATACGGCAGGAATTTATAGTTGAATAATGTCACAACCAGCACGGCAACTGCCACCCACAATACCTTTAAGAACATTGCTTCGGGAGGTTCAATATACATCAATGCAGTCATGACCGACATTATTGTTGTTACAATTGCTAAAATCAATTTATCCTCTAATTTAACAACCATTATCATCATGCAGATTATCATTACAATCATCATCATTACATTAAATGAAAGATTGATGTATGGAATCATCAGCATTATTATTGCAAAAATGAAAACCCCTATCAATGTTCCATGAAGACGGCTTCTTGCAGTATATTCAACATCATTAATATAAGGCAACATCAATGGTATTGTAGCAAAATATAGCCATTTGGTAAACGGTAAATTAAATATTAATGTTAACAACTGCCAAATAAAAAGAATAAAAGCCATCTTAAAAGCAAATGTGAATTTGACAGAACGAAAACTGAATTGTCTTTTAATCATTGGCTTGAACAATGAAAATAAAGTTTTTTTATCTGGAATAATGGCCTCATTGGTTAAATCTTTTTTAGTTTCATTTGCAATAATCTCTAAGTTCAGCAATGCAAGAGGCATTCCTTCACTCTCAATTTCAACGTGAAAAATATCTTTAGGATTAATATTTCTTATCTGTGATAAAACATCTTTTAAATAAAGCAATTCATTTTTTGATAAATCAAATTCTGATAGAATCCTTCCAATGTATTGAAAAGATTTGACAACATCTAAAACTGATTGCTGTGTTTTTGTTGGGAAAAGCTTATATTCAAATTTATTAAAAATACTCAAATAAAATCCGCTTACCGTTTTAAAGTTATCGATTGATACTTCCTCACCATTTAATTTCAAATCTATGGCATTGTTTAGTTCATTAATTAAAGTTGTTATTGTGGCTTTAGATAATTTATAAGTTTTCTTCTTATTTATAACAATATTCAATCCAACAATGAAAATTGCACCGAACACCAAGGATAAAAGTCTCATCGGCAAATCTTCAAGGGATATCGGAATGCCAACCATCATAAAATAACACATCAAAAATGGCAAATACACACTTGTGCCGAATAAATGATAAGATGTGAATGTAGTTCCGAAAACAACTAGAAATGTTAAGATGCAACCCCATAATGTTAATGGATTATTCAAAAATGATGCCAAACCTAAAACTAATAGCAACAGCAGTATTTTAATAAAAGAAGTTTTTGGTTTGAATGACAGGTCATTTCCCAAATTCATGAATGTCGCCATTACCATTGTCACTCCAATTACCGCATTTTTATTTCCAAATACAGACATATAAAAAAACATGAATAACATCATTGCAGTAAACATGATTATTTTTGATTTCAATGCTTTATTCATAATTCTCTAAAAATATATTTAAATGAAGCATTAAATATTTATTTCTATGAAAGAAAACAGATGTTCTTGGGTAACTGATGATGATATTTATATAAAATATCATGACGAAGAATGGGGCATTCCGACACATGATGATAGAGAATTATTTGAAATGCTGGTTTTAGAATCTTTTCAGGCAGGTTTATCATGGATTACAATCCTTAAAAAAAGAGAAAACTTTAAAACATCTTTTGATAACTTTGATGTTGAAAAAGTAGCCGGTTATGATGAAAATAAAATTGAGGAGTTACTTTCAAATGAAAAAATCATTCGCCACAAAGGAAAGATTGCATCTGCAATAAATAATGCCCAAAAATTTATTGAAATTCAAAAGGAATTCGGCAGTTTTGATAAATATATATGGTCATTTACAGATTTTGAAATCATAAAAGCCGAATTTAAAACCGAATCAGATTTATCTAAAATAATCTCCAAGGATTTGAAAAAAAGAGGCATGAAATTTGTTGGTCCGACAATAATCTATTCCTATCTAGAATCCATTGGAATTATCAATAACCATCAAAAAGACTGTTTTAAATTTTAAAAATAAATTACAAAAAGTGGTAGAAATTAATCTTACTCTTCCAATAAGATTATATTTTTTGGGTCTACTTTAATATAGTCAGGAATCTCGAACTCATGCACACGAATCTGTTTTTCACATTCCCACCACAAACCATTTTCCAAAGTCACTTCCCATTCAAAAGGCATTTCCAATACAGATGAATTTGTCATAGCCAATACATTCACATCATTTTCTTCAGCAGGAGTGAAATCATGCGCTCTTATACCAATATGAGTTATGTTTGATGTAATCTTTTCGGATACTTCAAATGTGACTCCCCACTCTAAAGATTTGAGATGATAATCATCAATAATTTCTATTTTAGAAATATTCTTACATCCAGTAAGTCTTGCAACTTGAACTTTTTTAGGATTCTCAAATATTTCATGAGTGTCCCCTTTTGCTATAATTTTACCTTCATCCAATATTAAAAGTTCATCACAAAACTGAAACGCTTCATCACGGTCATGAGTAACCAAAATAGAAAATCCATCGAAATTTTCTAGTAAATTAACCAATTCAATACGCAATTGCTCTTTTAAATAAGTATCCATAGCACTGAATGGTTCATCAAACAATATAACATCAGGACTATAAGCCAAAATACGTGCCAAAGCTACTCTTTGTTGTTGACCACCAGACAATTGTCTAGGATATCTCTTTTCCAAGCCATTTAAATGAAAACGTTTAATCATGTCCAAAACAATTTTTTCATCATAATCTTTAGACAAGCCAATAGCAATATTTTCCTCAACAGTCATGTTAGGAAATAAAGCATAATTCTGAAATAAGTAACCCACATTTCTTTTTTGAGGTTTTAAATTAATTTTTTTATTTGAATCAAAATAAACAGTTTCTTCATCAGTAGTCAAACTTATAATACCTGCATCAGGATCCACAATACCCGCAACAGATTTCAAGGTCATACTTTTACCACAGCCAGAAGGACCAAGAATACCCAAACAACCCTTTTTCAATTCAAAACTAACATCCAAGTCAAACTCTTTAAGTTTCTTATGGATTTCCACATTTAATAGTTTATTACTCATAATCCTTCCTCGACAATATAAAAATATCAATAAAATAGCATATACCTATCTCCACTGCTTTTCCTTACGTATAGATAAGTAATCCATAATGAAAATAGCAATAAATGATATGATAACAATGACTACTACATAATCAAAAGCAGTTCCCATATTACCTGCTGCCACTTCAGAGTAAACAGCCATAGGGAGAGTTCTAGTTTGTCCGGCAATATTGCCTGCTAGCATAGCTGTAGCACCGAATTCCCCTAAACCACGAGCATAAGCAAGAATTCCTCCGCTAATAATCCCCGGCAATGCATTAGCAAATAAAACTTTCCAAAAAATTTTCCACTCAGACATACCTAATGTACGACCAGCGTCTAACAAATTTGAATCAACCTGTTCAAATGCACCCCTAGCAGAGCGATACATTAAAGGAAAAGACATGACTACTGCAGCAATAACTGTTGCAGACCATGAAAAAGCTATTTTCACTGTAAAAAAGTCTAAAAAAAACTTTCCTATTGGTCCTCTAACCCCAAAAATATACAATAAAAAGAACCCTACTACGGTAGGAGGTAGCACTATCGGAAGTGTAAAAATACCATCGAGTGCAATTTTTATTGTATCATTTTTTATCTTAACGATACCCCAAGCAACAATCAAACCTACAAAAAAGGTTATGAAAATTGATAAACTTGCAGTTTTCATTGAAATGAAAATCGGGGACCAATCAACAGCCATGTCTATATCACCTTAATATAACTATTTATTCTTCATTAAATATATACACTACAAATTTATTCATGAATAGTGAAACCGTATTCAACGAAGATATCTTTAGCTTCTTTAGTTTGTAAGAAGTCTAAGAATGCTTGTGCACCATCTGGGTTTGTTGAATTCTTAAGCACAGCTACAGGATATATAACTGGAGTTTTTAAAGCACTATCAGGAGCTTCACAAACTACTTTAACTTGATCGTTGGATTTAGCATCAGTAGAGTATACGATACCACAGTCAGCAGATCCTTGAGCTACTTGATTCAATACAGCAGTTACATCAGTACCTAAAGATAATTTAGATTCAACATCATCCCAAATACCTGTGTTGTTCAATACTTCTTGACCGTATTGACCTGCAGGTACGGATTCTGGGTTACCCATAGCAATGGTACCGTTGAAATCTTTTAAATCTTCAAATGAAGTGATATTAGCTGATGTGTCGTTAGGTACAATTAAAACAACTTTGTTTTCTAAGAATTGTACGTTAGTTTTATTGTCAACTAAACTTTCATTTATTAAAGCATTCATTTGTTTGTTAGCGGCTGACATGAATACATCCGCTTTTAGACCATTTTCAATTTGAGTTTGTAAATCACCACTTGAAGCGTAAGTAGGGGTAACTTTTACACCAGGATACTTTTCTTCGAACATAGGGATTAATTTTTCATCATAAACATTTTTTAAACTAGCTGCTGCAGCTAAATTTACTGTTCCGTTTACGTCAGAGTTACTGCTGCCTCCTAAAAAGTCGAACAATCCCGCACTAACTACAGAACTTGTAGCAACAACTGCCACTATAGCTATAACCGCAATAATTAACAGTTTCTTATTAAACTTCATAGACATCCTCCTTTTTGAATAAATTAATAGATTACTACCAGACATCAAATATTTTAATCAGGGATTAATGAAAAGACACTAACGAATAATTTTCTTGTGCATATCAACTGAAAACAGTTGGAATTATCAGTACTGTAATCCGCGTAACATCCATCCGAAACGGCAGATGAATAAAATCATACCAATTCGAAATAACATTAAAAAATGGATAATCATTTATCCAAATTCTTAATATTTCCATATATCTTTTATCCAATCCTAATTGCAATCCAATATCGTGATTAGTAATAATATTTTAATTAACACTGACATATAAATATTTTCATAACGATTTTAAAGACTAATTTAAAAGTTAGCGAAAGATTTAAAAAAAAAATTCCTTTTTTACACATCCAACATCACGAAAAGTGACAAATAGCCATGAAAAACTCATTAAAAATAGAAAGATAAACAACTTATTAAAAATTACGAAAAGAAATGAATTTATTATCATCATCTGAAAATCGAAATATACTCTTGTTAACATGGTAAAATTGGAATATTGATGTTGAACATCAATACTCAAAACATTCAGACATGTTTAATATCAGTGTAATCAGATATTTCAGAGTTTATTGT
The DNA here is from genome assembly GCF_030539555.1 of Methanobrevibacter sp. GTDB lineage: Archaea > Methanobacteriota > Methanobacteria > Methanobacteriales > Methanobacteriaceae > Methanocatella. The sequence goes on from NZ_JAUNXX010000012.1 coordinate 20,339, forward strand.
GCATAAATCATTTATATTCAAATCATGCACATCTCTGTGACCTGTGATTCTTGCAAAAGTCTTTAACTCTTCAGTTGATACTCTTAAGTAATTTTCAACTCTTTTTGATGCAACTTCAATTTTCAATCTTTTTCTCAACTCTTCATCTTGAGTTGCAACACCAACCGGGCAGTCCCCAGTGTCACATATCTTATACTGTTGGCAAGCTGCCGCAATCATTGCACCGGTTCCAACAGCTATTGCATTTGCACCCATAGCCAATGCCTTTGCAAAATCAGAAGACACCCTCAATCCTCCGGTTATTGTCAAGTCAATATCGCTTTCATGCTCATCCAAGAATTTACGAGCTCTTGAGAGTGCAAATATTGTTGGAATGGAAGTGGAATCCCTGATTAATTTTGGACTGGCGCCGGTTGATCCACCCCTACCATCGATAGTGATAAAATCCGGCTCAGCATATGATGCATACTCCAAGTCATCTTCAATTCTTCCTGCTGCAAATTTAAGACCAATTGGTCTTCCACTCGACTTCTCCCTTAGTTTATCCACCAAATCTTTCAAATCATCTTTGCTGGAAACTCCAGGTATTGTTGCGGGAGAATGGATGTCCTCGCCCAAAGGTTTTCCTCTAACCTCTGCAATTTCAGAAGTCACTTTTTCACCTTGAAGCTGTCCTCCTAGACCAGGTTTTGTTGATTGACCGATTTTGATTTCAATAGCATCAGCATTTTTTAAATTCTCTTCTGTAACTGAGTATTTATTAGGAACATACTCAAAAATGTATTTATATGCATTTTCCATCTCTTCAGCCAATATTCCTCCTTCCCCACTGCATTGGGCAGTTTTAATAGCTGCACTTCCTTTAGCAAGAGATATTTTGGTTTCTCGTGAAAGCGCTCCGAACGACATGTGAGTGATATATATTGGACTTTCAATGACCAATGGCTTTTTTGCATTTTTTCCAATGACCGTTTGAGTATTCACTTCAACATCACTTTCAAGAGGTTGTGGATTCAGTTGACAACCTAAAATCAATATATCATCCCAATTAGGCATTTGAAGCTCAGTATACATTGCAGAGACAAGGGACTCACCAGTGATTGCCATCTGATGAATCGCATCCATTGCCCTTATGTCCTTATCGCTTTTCGCATAATTTTTGTCATATGCAAGTTCAGTATTTTTAATCTCCATGTTTTCTGTTGATTTTGAGTTTTCAACCTCAACAAACTTGGAAATTTCTTGCTTGCAAATTGGACAGACATCCAATTCACTCAGCAGTATTCCTGTCGCTTCTTCATTATGTATATGACCGCAAATTGTACATCTATATATCATATAATCACCATTATCCGCAAATTTCATTGACAATACTTAATGCATTAAGAGCCCTTGGAAAGCCAATATATGGCACTATAACCGTTATAGTAGAAATTAACTTTTCCTTATCATTACCGACAGCCAAGTTGCCTTGTGTATGACCCCTCAGCTGATTTTCACAACCGCCCAGAGATGCAATGAATACGAAAGTAATTAATTCCCTTTGCTGGTCATCCAAACCATCACGTGTATAAAAATCTCCAAAGCAAAAACCTTCCAAAAACGTGTTGAAATGTTTTTGATCTTCAGGTGTGGAATTTCTCATCAACTCCATATTTTCTTTTCCAAAATACTTTTCCTGAAGTTCACGACCTTTTTGATGTCTATTGGTCGGATTTGTATTAGATTGAGGCTCAAGAGGAACATCAATAGATTCTTTGTCCAGGACTTTTGTTACAACCCCAAAGAAGTTATGCGCTTTTCCAAAACCAACATAAGGAACTGACTGATAAACCAATTCTTTGACTTCAACTGGAGTAATCTGATTATTGACCGCTTTAAATAATATCTTTTTAAATGCTTTAGGAGACTGGCAGGCAATCAAAGATGCTAAAATTACCAGAACAGATTCCTTGTCTGTTAAAGCAGAATATTCAAAAACTTCATTAAATGCAAAATTTTTAAATATTTCATGAAATTCCGGGTCGTTTTCTTCAAATTTAGTGAACTTATCAAATAGGTTATTCATGGGAATAACTTTAAAACAGGTTTTATAAAAATTTTTTTAATTAATGATGTCTTCAAATTGTATTAAAATAAAAACTAAACCAAGCAATAATAAGTATTATGAAAATAATCTGATAATAAAATGACAAATAACCAAGTGTTTAAAAAGAGTATAGAACAATTATCATGTATAATGATGAACACAACCTTTGGAAAATGATTGGTTTTTTAGAAGCCTCCCCATCTAGGAAAAAAACCATAATTTGTATTGGTGAAGAGGATTATAAAAAACCATCAGAAATCGGTAGAGAAATGAAATTAACATCCTCCCAGGTATCAAATGCCCTGAAGGATTTAAAAGAGGAAAAATTAGTAAAATGCTTAAATGAAGATGCCAGCAAAGGCAGATTATATGCAAATACAGAATTGGGGCTTGAAGTGTTGAAAAGACTTAAACAAGACCATTAAAACTTTTATATTCTTTTATTTTTTTTTTGGAAAATGAGAAAAAAGTTTAAAAAAATCTAAAACAAACCATTCATACACGACCTTGAAGATATCATGGTATTCTTGCATTATTCAGATAAAAAAAAAACAATTATGAGAAAATTACTTCTCATAATTCAATACTTATTTTAAAACAAATTTCTTGATGCCTATGAGACTTAAAAATATAGCTATCAGATAACCAATTAAAGAAATCACTGGCATGTCAAATACTCTAGGACCGAAAGAGACAACTGATGAACCGACAATAAGGGCAGATATCAATGCAATTATTGAAACCTTATCAGTTATGTCCACTTCAAACTTAAATTGCATTTCCTCATTATCAATCTTGTGAATTGTCCGTGTAAGAAGTTTCGGCAAAGCCTGAATCATATGTTCATATAAAATAAGATTACTTTTCTTGCTTTTCAAATACTTTTTAGGACTAATCCTTTGTTTAGCAATTTCTTTAGCAACTGGCTTGATTGATGCAAAAATATCAATTTCAGGATCCAGATTTTTAGCAATTGCCTCAACCATTGATAATCCTCTTGCCATTGTGACAAACTCATTTGGAAGGATAACACCATATTCCTGCATAAGATTGAGAAGCTCTTCAAGAACTCCATTGAAACGGTTAAGTTCGACACCGAAATATCTTCCAAACAAGTCATTCAAGTCCCTTTTTAAAGTTCTTGTTTCAATGTCATAATCCAAAATATCCATATACATTAATTGATTTATTAAACCGTCAACATCCTGATCAACAAACAGCAACATCAACTCGGAAAGATTACGTTTGAACTCCTCATCAAAGAATCCCATCATACCCAAATCAAGATAACACACAACATTGTTTTCCAAAATCATGATATTTCCCGGATGAGGGTCTCCATGGAAAAACCCGTCAATGAAGAGCTGCTGAAGATAGGAATCAAGAACATTTTTTGCCAAAAGCTTTTTATCAAATTCGTCACTGCTGCTTTGATATACATCACTTAATTTTGTACCGTCTATAAATTCCATTGTTAAAACTTTTGATGTGCAATATTTGGAATAAGTGGCTGGAATATGAATATCAGGATTATCTTCAAAATTTAATTCGATACGTTGCATATTCATAAGTTCATTGTTATAATCAATTTCTTTGTGAATTGAACGGTCGAATTCTTCCATTATTCCAGGCAAGTTCAATTTTCTGAGATTAGATCTCAATTTATCGGCACGGCTTGCAACATATTTCATTATCCTTATGTCAAGGTCAATCTTATCAGTGATCCCTTCTTTTTGCACTTTAACTGCAACTCGCTCACCAGTACTCAATTTAGCTTCATGAACTTGACCTATGGATGCTGTTGCCAAATGTTCATGTGAGAAATCTTCAAATAAATCATCAATATTACCATGAAGTTCCCTTTCAACTATCTTTTTAACCTGATTATATGATATAGCAGGATTATCATCCTGCAAGTTCGCCAATTCATTAGCTATCCTTTCACCAACAATATCCGGTCTTGTACTTAATAGCTGACCCAATTTGATAAAAGTTGTCCCTAAATCCTGAAACATCAACCTTAATTTTACCGGAATCTCATCATCCAATAAAGGATTGATTGCATCATCATCGCTTTTACGTATTTTACTTTTTGCAGTTTGACCTAAAACTTCATCAAAGCCATATTTCTTTAAAGCTTCCCTAATTTCGCCCAAACGCTGTTTTGTTTCTTTATCCATAGAATCCAATCCTATTTCTTTACTTTAGCTGATTTTATTACAGTTAATTTACAATATTTAGCCAGATATTTAATAGTTTTACCAACTTCAAGTTTTTTCAATATGTTTTTCGTAATGGTAACCTTTGCAATACCTTTAGAATTGGTTTTTGCTTTGTAAATTTTTCCGTTGAATTTGAAAGCGATCGTTTTGCCTTTAATTAATGATTTTCCTTTTGTTAGTTTTGCAGTTAAAACAAGCTTTCCCGCTGATTTTTTAACATTCACAGAATTAAGTGCTAATTTCAAATAATTGAATACACAATTGGAAGTGGTTCCCCCATAAATGTCTCTTCCAGAAGTGGATGCCTTGTTATTTGTAAAAGTACATTTAACAGCTTTTACGCAGTGAATTTTATCTGAACTGGATGTTCTGAACCCATATATTGCACCGCCTTTGCTTGCAGTGTTTTTGGCAAATGTTGATTTTTGAATTAGATTATCATAATATTTGATTTCAGAAATCCATTTTCCTTTGCTGTCATAATGTCCTGAGGATTCATGACATTTGAAGTAAACTGCACCCCCATACTTTTGAGCGGTGTTGGATGTGAATTTGGAATTTTTGATAAAGACGTCCTTATTGGCAAACACTGCTCCACCTTTCTCTCCAGCTTTATTTAAGGTGAATGTGGATGATGCAATGTTTATATTGGAGAATGCATATATCGCCCCACCTCCACGACCTTTAGCTACGTTATTTTTAAAGACACACCCAGTCACTTTGTCTGTTAAAGACTTTAAAGTCACATCCATAGTAATAGTAGGCATAAATTCCAATTTTCCATCAACAGTTCTATTTAGATAGAAGTCATGGTAAAACTTAACAGAGTTTTCAAAAGACAATGAGAAAATCGCTCCCCCATCGCCATCGGCAACATTTTTATTGAAATTGGAATTTCTACAGTCCAGATATCCGACTGAATTGATTGCTCCTCCGCAGTAATATGCATAATTGTTTGTAAAACTGCACTTGTTAACAGTCAGGTTTGCAAAGTTAAGTATTGCCCCACCATAGTACTTGGTGTGCCCGTTGACAAAGTTAATATTTTTTAATGTGACTTTATTATGATTATCTACACCAAATAATGTCATGAAAATTCTGGATTTGGATTTCCCATCTAAAGTATGGCCTTTACCATCAATGGTCAAATTTTTATTTATAACAATTCCGATTTCATGAAATCCTTCATCATAAGTATAATCCCTATCCAGAGCAATTGTAGAACCATCTGAAGCATTATTGATTTTATTTTGAAGAGATGTGAAAGTTCCATCATTCATATCCCCAATTATTTCTTCTTGTGATGATTCTAATAATGAATTATTATCCTGATTGGATAATTGTGTTTCATTAACATCACTAGCTGCAACACTAACAATACTGATAAAAAGTATCATTAAACATGCAGCTAAAAAAAACTTTTTATATTTCATATAATAAGACCTTCCAATTTTTAGTTAATATAATTTTTAATATTACACAAATAAAAATATATCCTTAAATAATTACAAATGTTTAATAAATAATACAATATAATATAAATATAAGAATATATTGATGTGAGGAATTACATGGGTGATAGGAATTTTAATAATATTTTTGAAATTATAAAAAAAGACTTTAAATCCGCACTTTCAAATCCTATTGTTACAATTGTTTTAATAGGATTGATTATATTGCCTTCCCTTTATGCACTATTGAATATTCAGGCTTGTTGGGATCCGTATGGAAATACAGGAGACGTTACATTTGCAATCGCAAACCTTGATGAAGGTGCTACTTTTGAAGGTACGACTATGAATGTTGGAAATGAACTGGTCAAGGATTTAAAAAATAATGACAAGTTTAATTGGACATTTGTCACAGAAGATGAACTTCGTGATGGTGTTTATAAGGGAGAGTATTATGCAGGAATTGTTATACCCAAAAACCTGAGTAAAAATATTATTTCAATAGCTGGTGATAATCCTCAGCAGGCCAAACTGGAATATATCGTCAATATGAAACAAAATCCGGTAGCTGCAAAATTGACAGACACAGGCTCTACTGCAGTTTATACTGCATTGAACGCAAAAATCATTGAGATAATAAACCTTGCAGCCTACGGTAAACTTGGAGAACTGCAGGAAGGTTTATCTTCAGGTGCTAGCCAACTGGCAAGTGGTGGAAGCCAGCTTCAAGCGGGTTCAGCACAGATATCTTCCGGAGCAAGCCAGGTATCTTCCGGAGTAGGTGATGTTAAGGACGGTGCAAGCCAAGTTCAAAATGGTGCCCAAGAGGTAAATAATGGAGTAAGTTCAGTTCAGCAAGGTTCGATAAAAATTCAAAATGGTGCCCAAGAGGTAAATAATGGAGCGAGTTCAGTTCAACAGGGTTCCGCACAAGTTAAAAGCGGTGCCAACCAAGTTCAACAAGGTTCTGAAGAATTGGAATCCGCTGTGGACCCATCCTTAATTCCAGATGGTCCAGTTAAAGAGTATGTTTCAGGCAATGCTAAACTTGCAAGTGGTACCAGTCAAGTAGCTAATGGAGCTAGCAGGTTAGCAGACGGATCAGTGCAACTAGCAGAAGGCTCATCAAATCTTGCAAACGGTTCCAGCCAATTAGCTGACGGATCAGTGCAACTAGCAGAAGGTTCTCTTGCCCTTGCAGCCGGCTCAGAATTGCTTTCAAATGCCGCAACACAGGCATTATTTACAGCAGCAGCCTCCCTTGCTTCATCTGCAGATTCTCTTGCAAGCATCACAGGCATTAACGAAACAATGCTTGGAGATTACTTCTATTCTCCGGTGAAATTGGACAGACATGAACTGTTCTCAGTACCTGACTACGGATCACAGGTATCTCCATTCTATCTTGTTTTATCCATGTGGGTTGGTGCTTTAATTACATGTGCAATGTTAAAACCTGGAACCAGCGAAGGAACCAAATATTCTTCTCTTGAGATGTATGCAGGTAAGGCAGTGATATTTTTAGTCATGAGCCTGCTGCAGGTCACAGTTACAATAATAGGTGCACATATCTTAGGAATATATATTGAAAATGAAATATTATTTGCACTTTCCTGTTATCTTGTATCGGCAGTATTTATGGTTTTAGTTTATTCACTAGTATCTGCGTTAGGTGATGTTGGAAAAGCAGTTGCAATTGTTCTTTTGGTAATTCAGATATCCGGAACCGGAGGAATATACCCTGTTGAAATCATGGCACAATTTTTCAGAGTTCTAAATCCTTATCTGCCAATGACATATGCAATAACATTGATACGTGAAGCCCAACTGGGATTAATCTGGTCAAATTACCTTCCGGCATTAATAATCCTTCTGGGTATTGGACTGGCAACAGTCATTGTCATGATGATTATTAAAGAGAAAGCGGATAAGGCAACACATTACTTTGAAGAACGTTTAGAAGACAGTGGATTATTTTAGAAGTTGAAATCTTTCAACTTCAAATATTTATTTTTTTTAGATAATTAATTGAATGTATTAGAAATAATTAAAATATCATCACATCATATTCATGAAAGAACATTCAAAGCAAAAACAAATTAGTTGCAAGTGTTATCATCAACACCACTTACCTGAAAAATCTTCAAATTAGTGGAAAATCCATTACAAGGTAAGTTTTAGAAAATTAATATCATTCAATAATCTAAAACAACCATTATCATTCAAAATCATGAAGACAATGCAATAACATTAAGCTAGATTGAATTAAACAAACAAAAATCTTAAAAAAGTTCATTTTAAACAAACAAAAAAATAAAAAAAATTAAGGAGATTTCAATCTCCCTTATTCCAGTTTACAATACCATAAACAACACATAAAAGTGTGGATAATATAATTCCAAGATATACTCCCCAAATCCATGGATCTTCAATTCCTAAAATTACCATTATGCATCACTTCCTTTTTTGCCTATGTTTTCAAATGCTTTATCAATTACATCCTGTGCTGGAGGTTTGGTAAGTAAACTTACTACAATTGTAAATATTGCTGAAACCGGCACTGCGATTAACATTACGTCGATGAATGGCCATGGTGCAGCAGGCAGGATTGTTTCCATGCCAAGCAAGAATTTGCATATTCCTAGTCCGACAGCAGTCTTTTTAAATACGAATATTAACCAGAACAGACTTACAAAAGTTCCGGATACAATACCTGCAATGGCTCCAAGCCGTGTAATTCCTTTCCAATAGAGTGCACCTAAAAATACCGGCAAGAATGCTGCTGCACATATTTCAAAGAATAGGCTTGTACCTAAAGCAACTACACTTCCTGGAAGGGAATATGCCATCACCAAAGCCAATATGATAGCTATTAGAATACCTATTCTTGAGATGGATACTTGGTCAAGCTTTTGTTTGGATTTATCCCTTATTGTACCATAGATATCTACACCGAATGCAGTTCCTTGAGTGTGAAGCTGTGAAGATATTGTGGACATTGCAGCTGCAATTAATGAGAGTAAGAAAATGTATACAAACCATTCAGGCAATGCCATAGTAATGAATGTCGGAATAATCTTATCAATGTTTCCTCCGACCACATCAACTGCAATTTTGCCCATCTTATCAAAGAAATATACATTTGAAAGGGATCCTACAATATATGCTGTGGTTGGCATGACAGCAATGAATATTCCTCCAATTAAAACAGACCTGTTTAATTCCTTATCTGATTTAACTGTCATGAACCTTACAATCAGGGAAGGTTGAGCAAGCACACCTATACCTACACCAATAAGAGTTGAGGATACAAGTGACCACCAGAACGGAGTTCCGAATTCCGGAAACGAAGTCCATCCCGTACCACCCGTTGCAATTGCATCAGCAGGATATAAATTAACCATACCTGAAAGTGCAGTGTTTGCTGTGCTGACACCTCCAAGCAACCAATATACAAATACAAGTAAAAATACCATTGCAATAACCATAATGGTTCCTTGCAATGCATCAGTATACATTACCCCACGGATTCCACCGAACAGCACATAGAATGTGATAATGATTGATAATATTAAGAGAGCAATACCGAAATCAATCAATAAAGATGATTCCAAGAATCTTGCAGCTCCAATCAATACAACTGCCGCATAGATAGGCATTGCACAAAAAATAATTAAACCAGATGCATAATGAATAAATTTACTGTCAAAACGTTTTCCTAAAAACTCCGGGAATGTTAATGAACCTAAAGAATGTCCCATCCTACGAGTTCTTTTTCCTAAAAATACAAATGCGATGAATACTCCTATGATGATATTCAAGAATGCAAGCCATAAAACACTCATACCATATTCACCGGCAACTCCTCCAAAACCGACGATAGCTGCTGTAGAAATAAACGTTGCCCCATAACTCATTGCCATGATAAATGGGTGTGTATCTTTTCCAGCAATCATGAAGTCTTCAGAGGAATTAGTTTTTTTGTATGCGTAATAACCTACAAATACCAATGCGAAAATGTAGATTATAAATACAATTGCCAAAATCATTACGTCCATAAATAATTACCTCTAAATTTCAAAGATTAATATTACAATTAAATTTATTAATGAATAAATATATAAATATTAGCATAAATATACATTAATGTACACTAAAGTACATTAATTAAGTTTAAATTAAACTAAAGGAAATATATACTATTTCAAGTTTTATCTAAACAAAATTATAAACTTTTATATTAATGAAATGCAATATTTAAACATATTAAGAAAATTCATTAAAATAGGGATATTATGTTTTGGAACGAAAAAGCGGAATGCATGAACAAAGAAGAAAAAGAAGCGGTCCAACTTAAAAGACTTCAGGAAACTGTAAAAAACGCATATGAAAATGTTGAGTTTTATAAAAAAAGATTTGATGAAATCGGTTTGAAACCAGAAGACATCAAAACTTTAAAAGACATTGAAAAAATTCCATTCACAACCAAAAGTGACTTAAGGGAAGCCTACCCATTAGGATTACTTGCAGTCCCCCGTGAAGAAATCGTTGAAGTGCATGCATCCTCCGGAACAACAGGAAAACCAACTGTAACTGCATACACCCAAAATGATTTAGACATATGGGGAGAATGTATTGCACGTGGTTTAAAAATGGCCGGGGCTGAAAAAGATTATATCATACAAAATGCATACGGATACGGTTTATTTACTGGAGGATTCGGAATTCACCACGGCGGAAATAAAATGGGTGCAATTACAATACCAATTTCCGCAGGAAATACCCAGAGGCAACTAGACACAATGGTTGATTTCCAAAGTGACATTCTAACATGCACCCCATCATATGCAATGTATTTAGGAGAGTCCAGAGAAAAGGCTGGAATATCCCTTGAAGACATCAACCTGAAAGCAGGAATACATGGAGCCGAAATGTGGACTGATGAAATGAGAAAAAGAATCGAATCATCCCTTGGAATTAAAACATACAACATCTACGGATTAACCGAAGTTATGGGCCCGGGTGTTGCGCAAGAATGTTCAGAGCAAAACGGAATGCACATTCAAGATGACCAGTTCTACCCTGAAATCATTAATTCAGATACCGGAGAAACCCTCGACTACGGTGAAAAAGGAGAACTTGTTCTAACTTCACTTACCAAAACTGGAATGCCTATTTTAAGATTCAGAACAAAGGATCTGACTTCACTCATTGGGGAAAAATGTGAATGTGGAAGAACAACAGTTAGAATGACCAGAATCACAGGAAGAAGTGACGACATGTTGAAAATCAAAGGAGTTATGGTTTTCCCATCACAAATTGAAAAAGCATTGCTTAAAATATCCGGAATTAGCCCTAACTACATGATTCATGTAACAAGACCGGATATCTTGGATGAAGTGGAAGTTAAAGTAGAAGCTTCAAAAGAATTATTCTCAGATGAAATGAAAGAAATGGAAAAAGTAGAAAAACAAATCCAAGCATCAATTAGGTCTGAAACAGGTTTAAGAGTGGATGTAAGTATTGTCGAACCTGAAACACTACCAAGAAGCGAAGGTAAAGCTGTACGTGTAATTGATGAAAGGAATTTTGAATAGGTGATAAAATGGCAGTAAAACAAATTTCAATCTTTGTAGAAAACAAAGAAGGCAGAATCAAAAAAGCAATCGACACATTAGCTAAAGAAAATATTAACATCCGCGCACTTTCAATAGCAGACACTACAAAATATGGAATCTTAAGATTAATAGTTTCAAATAATGAAAAAGCAATTGAAGCTCTTGAAAAAAATAATTTCATCGTAAAAGAAAACGAAGTAATTATTTTAGCTGTGCCTGACGAACCTAATGGATTAAATTCCACATTAGCTGTTTTTGATGAAAAAGAAATTAACTTAGAATACTTGTATGCTTTTGTAAGTAGTAATACCGACGAAGCTATTGTGGTAATGAGATTAGAAAATATGGAAAAAGCTATCGAAGCTTTAAACGAAAGTGATGTTAAAATATTAGATGAAGAAGATATTAAAGAATTATAGAAAAGATTAACTTCTTTTCTACACTATTCTTCTTCTAAATTATTTCTTTCTTTTATTTTTAAGAGTTTTTCCAACGGAACATCAGCTTTTTGAGCAATAATATCTGGTTCTTCTCCTGATTTTAACAATTTCCTAATAACCTGCTCAATTTCATCTTTTCCATCATTGTATTTATTTTCACCGTATTCATGAATTAGACTCATCCTACCACTTAACAGATCACAAATAATATTTCTTTCTAAATAATCCTCAACAAATTTATCGGTTGTCAACCACATTATCCCACGCCAAATCTTTTTGAGACGAGGTTAAATTTTTTAATTGAAATAGGATTTTTATAACTCTGTAAATATATTCAACAATATTTTTGCATTTTTTACTTAATGGAACAAAAGATAACAAAATAATTTTTTTGCCGTTTAATGTTTTCCTATTCCTAAGTTTAACAACAACATTATTTTTAATTTTTTCACTATCAATATTATTCAATCCTTTAACTTCATACCTAAACATATTTAATCTATTGTAACGGTATTCCATTATTTTTGAATCCTCAGCAGTACTCAAAACAGAAAGATTTACTTCTTTATTATTTTTCTGTTGATCAACTATTGCAACATATGAATGAGCTCTTTTTGAAAAGTCATCATCCACTTTAGTACTTTGAAATTCAATAATGCGATTTTCATCATCCAATTCCAAAAAATCAAATCAGATTTATAACTTGTTGGATCAATATACCTCAATTCTTTAGTCCATACCTTTGTTCTTTTAGATTTTAAACCCATTATCTCTAAAAGAATACATGTATCTTCATCAGAAACATTTTTAAACAGCATATCCTCCTGAAATTCTGCCATAATAATATACCCCATAATTTATAGATATATTATTAAAATAAGAACAAAAAAAACTTATATATCTGGATTAAACCGTATTAATTTAAATAAAATGGTTTTTTCAAGTAAATAATGCACAACAAAAGCAATAATTAAAAATGAAGGCAATTTGAAAAAATTAAAAGAAAATAAGTGAAGAATTACAACTAAAATTCTTTAATCATTTTAGCTATATCTTCTTTTGAATAACCTAAACGAACAAAAAGGCTTTTAAGTGGTTCACTTTCAGGTATCGCACCTAATTCTCTCCAACTTTTGAAATCGTTTTTTAAAATACCATTGATTAAAAGTTGAATAGTAATTAAATCATCACTTTTAATAGCAATAAATGCATCTTCATTTTCAAAAACATTATCCGGATCAATTAATGAAATTTTACCAGTTACATCTTTTTTTACAATAGCATTATCAATTTTGTAAGCCATAATACCACAACTCATTATCTGTTAAAAAGTTTATTTTAAATAGTATTTATATTTTTAACCTTTGATTGATTTGTATCCACTTTCAATAGCTTTTAAGTTCATACCATGGAATTTAGGTTTTAAATTATTTTTCATTGCTTCAATGACAGAATCTTTTGACAATGGGAAATTTTCATCAGCAGTAACAGCACCCAACAACACCATATTCAATGCCAAAACGCTTCCGGCATCAATTGCTAATTTAGTTCCATCGATTGGGAGAACATGGTTGAAATTTTCTTTTAAAGATTCAGTAATACTGTCAACGGAAGGATATGCCTTATCTGATGAAGATGGGACAATAGGATGAGTATTGTAAACAATTTTAGTTTCTGAGTTTACTTTATCCAATCCTCTTATTGTTTCAATTGGTTCAAAGGAAAGCAACATGTCTGCCCCTTTATTTGGAATAATTGAAGAGTTATATCCTCCAATTTTTAATTCAGTTGATACAGATCCGCCTCTTTGTGACATGCCATGAATTTCACTCATAACTACATCCAAACCCTGATTCATTGCAGCTTCACCGATAATTGTAGAGGTTTTGATAATTCCTTGACCTCCCACACCACAAATATAAATACAATAATGATTATCCATTTTCATCACCTGCCTGCCTCTAGCGCGCCATATTTACAAACTTGCATACATACATTACATCCGTCACATTGTGACTCATCTATAGTGATTTTTCCATTAATTTTTGAAATTGCCGGACAAGCCAATTCACTTACGCATTTATCACAATTATTACAGTTATTTTCAACAAATTTAACTGGAGGTTTTTTAGTTAAACCTTTAATTAAAGTACATGGAGCTTTTGAAATAATCACAGCAGTATCATCCCTCTCAAACGCTTCTTTATATGTTTTAACTACTTGCTCCAAGTTAAATGGATTGATTACACGTACATAATCACATCCGCATGCCAAAGCCAGTTTACGAATTGATACTTCAGGAGCATCGTCGCCCATTCCATCAACAGGAATTCCTGGGTTTGGCTGTCCCCCTGTCATTGCAGTAATCCTGTTATCCAAAACAGTAAGTACGAAATTGTGTTTGTTGTGAACAGCATTAATCAATGGTGAAATGCCACTGTGGAAAAATGTTGAATCTCCAATGAAGCTTGCCACTTTCTGATCTGTAGAAACTGAAAATCCACATCCGTCTCCAACACTAGACCCCATTGAAAGCAGGTAATCAGCACAATTGTAAGGAGGATTGATTCCTAAAGTGTAACATCCAATATCAGATGCAAATATGACGTCTGCAGAAGTCAAGCCAAGCTCGTCAATGGCTTTGTTTATTCCATAATACATCGCCCTGTGAGGACATCCTGCACATAAAACCGGTGCCCTACCAGGAATGTCTTCCTGCAATTTCTCCAGACTTGCGGAATATGAAATGTTTTCATCCTCTTTGAATCCCAATATTTTATTTAGACCCTCACTGACCACATCAGAGTTGAATTCATGATACAACGGAAATGTTCCATCCAGTTTACCATGAACATTAACATTCAATCCTTTAGCCCCAATAGTAGCCAATACATCTCTTTCTATAATAGGATCAACTTCCTCAACAATGAAGACTTCATCTTTTTCAGCCAAAAATTCAGCCACCAAATCCTGTGGGAAAGGATAGGAAAATCCTAACTTTAATATGTCAACATCCAGTTCATTGAATTTAACAACATCATGAGCATAATTAAATGCACTGCTTGAAGAAATCAAAGCATATTTTTTATCGCCTGCAAAGTCAAGTTCTCTGTTATATTCGCTTTTATTTGTAATTTCCTCCAATTTATGAACCTTATCCCATAATCTCACATGCATATCACCTGCAAAAGCAGGGACCGGAACGTATTTTGAAGGATCCTTGTCAAAATGACCTCTTTTCCAGTGATTGTCATTATTTGATGAATTATCCTTTTTATCGCCAAATTCAACGACTCCCCTCATATGTGATACACGAGTGGTTGTCCTTACAATAACTGGAATTCCGAATTGTTCGGATAATTCAAATGCATATTTTACCATGTCTTTTACTTCCTGACAGTTGGATGGTTCAAGAACAGGTACATTAGCTAGCCTAGCATAATTACGAGTGTCTTGCTCGTTTTGAGATGAAAATAAAGATGGATCATCAGCAGATAAAATAACCATCCCACCATTAACACCTGAATATGCTGTTGTCATGAATGAATCACTAGCCACATTCATACCGACATGCTTCATAAAGGTAAATGACCTGAGGCCTGATGCCGCAGCAGTGGCTGCAACCTCCATTGCGACTTTTTCATTGGTAGAAAATTCAAAGTAAATGTTAGCATCTTTCGCTAATACTGATAGCACATTTCCAATTTCTGATGAAGGAGTTCCGGGATAAGTGGCTGCGATAGAAACACCTGCTTCTATAACTCCCCTTACAGCCGCTTCATTACCAAGCAAAAATTGTCTGTCACCTGGAGCTCCTGTAACTAATTCTTTCAAATTCATTATATTTTCCTCAAAATAATCTATATTAATACAATATATAATTATATTCAAAGTATAATATATTGTTTTTTCAAAAGTTTTTTTGACCCGGCAAGAGCTAATGCCTTTTGAGTCAGATAGACAGATGTAAAAATAATTAACAAACACAAATTTTCCAATTAAAATATTAAAAAAAATGACATGAATAGTAAGTATAATATATTGGATACAATAGATATAAGTATATTATAATGTTTTATAAGCTTTTAACAATTGGAGGGAAATAATGATTAAAGTTTATGTTTCACGATTTGATAGAGAAACTGATAGCGAGCCTCATTTAGAGTGTTATGAAATTGAAAAGACACCGCACATGAAAGTTCTTGATGCCTTGCAAGCAATTAACGAGAAATATGATGCTGACATTAGCTTTAGAAGTTCATGTAGAGCAGGACAATGCGGTTCATGCGGAATCTTATTTAAAGGAAACGGAGCACTTGCATGTCAGAAAGAAATAAAAAATGGAGCTATTATCGAACCGCTTAATTTCCCTGTCATTAAAGATTTAATAGTGGATAAATCAAGTATTGAAGCTAAAGTCAAAGATTTAGAGCTATCCCTTCAATGTGACCATAAATGTGAAAATCTGGACACTTCAATTACAAAAGATGATTCAGCAGAAACTAAAAAAGTTAGAAGCTGCATTGAATGTTATTCCTGTTATTCCACTTGTCCAGTCGTCAATATTGCAACTGATGAATTTGGCGGACCTTACTTAATGAGATATATGCGCAAGTTTGAAAGTGACCCTAGAGATAACTTTGACCGACTTAAAGAAGCTCTCGATGAAGGTTTATACAAATGTACAAGTTGCGGAAAATGCCTTGCAGTTTGTCCTAAAAACATCAATACCTTCGGTGATGCCATAGAAAAGATGAGAGCCCTTGCAGTTGCAAACGGTTCAGGTCCTCTCCCGGAGCATATTGCATTTAAAGAGAACATCATGAATACTGGAAGATCTGTTAAAACCGATAAAACTCCATTCATTGAACAAATTGATAACTATAAAGGTTCCAAGATTGCATTTTTCACAGGCTGTATGGTGGACTACAAATTCCCTGAAATCGGACAGATGCTGGTGGACGTGCTAAAAGAAAATGGAATTGACATTGATGTCCCAGAAGGCCAAGTTTGTTGCGGATCCCCACTTTTAAGAACCGGTCAAACCGATATCGTCCAGGAACTCGTTGATAAAAACAAAGAAGTCTTTAAAGATTATGACACAATTATTACAATCTGCTCAGGTTGCGGAGCTACATTAAAGAAAAACCATCCGGAATTTGGTTCTAAACTGCATGTAATGGACATCAGCGAATTTTTAGTCGACAAAATCGATGAAAGTAAACTGAAAGAAGTTAATATGACCGTTACATACCATGACCCATGCCATTTGGGAAGGGGTCAGGGCATCAAAGATGCTCCTAGAAACATGATTGAAAAGATTCCTGGAATCAAATTTGAAGAAATGAAATATCCTTGCCAATGTTGCGGAGCCGGTGGAGGAATCAAAGCTGGAAAACCGGAAATTGCACTTGAACTGTCTAAATCAAAAGCGGAAATGATTAAGGATACTGGTGCTGATGCAGTAGTTACAATATGTCCATTTTGTGAATTGAATTTACAGGACGGTTTGGATGAAATCGGTTGTGAAGATATCAAATCAATGCACATACTTGAATTGCTTTCAAAAGCTTACGAATAAATAAAATTGGAGTTGATTAAAATAGGGGATACCGCTGTCAGTGAACAAAAAGTAGTGGAGACTACACCCATAAGTTCACCGGAAAGTAAAGAAGAAAGTTCCAGTGAAAAAAAATCAACTTCCACTAAAAAATCCAAATCAAAAACACAATCCAGAGGAAACGCAAGAGCAAAACTCACAAAAGAATCAGAAGAAAAAGAAATAAGTCTTTTTAAAGAAAATATTTACATTGTTTTTGTTGAATGTGAAACTCCTGGAAACGTGGGTTTTCTTGCAAGAACAATGGCAAACTTCGGATTGAAAAATTTGGTGTTGATTAACCCCCCAACATTGACAAATGACGCTTATTATCAGGCAACCCATGGAAAATACATTGTAGAAAATGCAAAAATATTTCCAACATTAGATGATTTTTACCAATCACAAAGAATTGATTTCAAAGTTGCTTCAACAGGCATGGCCGGAGGAAGTTACAATTTATCAAGAATCCCCATAAGACCTGAAGAACTTGGAAAATCAATGAATGTTTCAAATAAAATAGCAATTCTATTTGGAAGAGAAGGCGATGGACTTACAAATAAAGAAATCAATGAATGTGACATTTGTGTTTCCATTCCAACAGACCCAACATACCCGATAATGAATATATCACATGCAGCTGCAATAATATTTTATGAAATATTTAAAAATAAGCATGATTTTGGTGTTAAGGGTCTTGAGGAAAGTACTGAATTAGAAAAGGAGTACTTGATAAAAGACATGAAAGAATTAATCGACAGCTTAGACATTCCGGACCACAAAAAGAGAAATGGTCTTAAAACTTTCAATAACATAGTTTCCAGAGCATTTATTACTGGAAGAGAAGCTCATACTCTTAAAGGCATTCTTAGAAGATTAAAAATAAAACTTGGTGAACAATGAGACGACCTAGAATAGTAGATTTTAGCAGATTCATCCTTAAATATATCTTCAATTGGAGATTTTGGATAGCTGAAATAACAAAAAAATCAAAAATTTACAGAAAGATAATTGATACGATGCTGTTTAAAGATGATGAAATCATTGTTATACCCAATACAATAAATATCAATGAAAAAATTGAATCCGAAGGATCTGAATTCCTACCAACAGATATCATTAAAGACGTGATAAGACGTTGCGAAGATATTGTTATTATGAATTCCTGCCTGTGCAGGACATCCAATAACTGTCAGGACTATCCTCAGGACCTTGGATGCATATTTCTAGGTCCGACAGCAAACAAAATTCCAAAACATATCGGAAAAAAAGCTACTGTTGAAGAAGCTTTAGCCCAAGTGGATTTGGCAGATGAAGCTGGTTTAAGCCACATTATCGGAAGAAATAAAATTGACACTGTCTGGATGAATATACATCCTGGAAAAGGACTGTTGACAATATGCCACTGCTGCCCTTGTTGTTGCCTATGGAAAGTTTATCCGAATTTGGACGACAGCATAAGCAATAAATTGGAAAAACTCGATGGCATTAATGTGAAACTTCATGAAGACAACTGTAAACAGTGCATGAAGTGTTTGGATGAAATTTGCATGTTTGATGCCATACGTCTTGAAGACAATAAAATTACCATTGACGAAAATGCATGTAAAGGCTGTGGTCTTTGTGTTAATGCATGTAAATTCAATGCAATTACTATTGACTACACTAGTGAGACTATAGATAATGTAGTCAATAGAATGGAAAATTTAATTGAAATTAAAGAATTATAAACTTACTTGTGTGAAAAAATGGCAATATTAAGTGATAAAGATATAAAAAAATATCTGGAAGATGGTGAAATATCCATCGACCCTATTTTAGATGAAAAACAAATACAACCGTCTTCTGTAGATTTGAGGTTGGGAGATGAATTTAAAGTATTTAAAGTAATTAG
>NZ_JAUNXX010000142.1 GCF_030539555.1 Methanobrevibacter sp.
ATGAAGATAGGAAGTCTAAAGGTCTGATGGCCGAGATGAGCTCAAGTGTTTTTTTGAATGAATCTTACACACGAAAAGATGCAGAGCACTTAATGCTGTCTATGCCGTTCAGAATATATGAAGAAATGGGTGTTATGAACCATTCAAAGTATATAGGTACCATTCAGTTGGATAAACAGATTGCCAAGAGGTTAGACGTGGAAGATATAGATTTGATAAGAAAATATTGCAGGGATGGAATTTGTAAATATTATAGTGGTAACAGGCCCCTATAACAGCAACTTCATTTTTTCGGTAAAAACGGAAGTTGAACGAGTGAGAAACAACACAAGCTATTGGACTATTTTGAAAAATCCAGGATAATTTCCTATGGCTATCCGGTGTTCCTGTGTTCAAAAAGCACCATTCTGGTATGTTGGCAGCAACTCTATCAGAGCTTATGCCTTTGTAATTTCATGTAAAGGGTGCCAGCACCACCATTAAAAAAACAAAGCCTTGACAGAAATCATGCGGGAGGATATGCATTGTGATCGACCTGTGCCTAAGGTGCTTTCCGTTTTCCAGAATGTTGATCTCCATTTACGCCACGTAGAAGCATCCTGTGGATTTGTAGAGTGGAGTATTTGATTTTTCTTTAATGAAGCAGTTACTTTTTCTACTATAAATTGCCTCGAGACTTTCACAAAAGCCTTAATTTATATTTCCAAAGACACTTTATTATTGAGACTGGATGGATTATTAATATGGATGAGTATACCCAAATAGAAAAGCTTTTTAGGGATTCAACTAGATTATCCCAAATTAAATATGAAGACTTTATAAAAGCTGGATGGACTAAAGAAAATTACTTCAATTACTTACAGCAATGTGAAATTATTCATGCAGGTTTTGTGTTCTTTGACAGCGGGTTTACTCTTCAAACCTACTGCAATCCGTATCGGGGCAAAGATGGCCAGGCAGAAATAGCTTTTAAAAAAATGGAACGGCTATTTCTAGAGTGTGAAAGCTTGTTTGACTGGCTTCAGCAGTTTTTATCCTGTAAAATCGCGTTTACCAATGAACTTTTTAAAGATTTAGGGAACAGTATCTCATATTCACCTGTAGATTTAGTATGGACAGAGTTGGCAAGTCCACATTCTGTATATGTAGATAGCGATACTTTTCGCTATTATATAGAAATTGCTATATATAATTCTATTAAAGCTACTGCACCACCTGATAACGAGAAAAAGTTTCAGTATTCGTGGATAGATGAGATTAATGAAATACTTGGTGACGATATTGAAGAATTGTTCGACGAAGAAATTGAAGACATAATAGATGATTTGGAGGATAAGAAGCTTTTACAGCACGACCAGAACAAGGGCGACCTAGATGTGAATTTTGATAGCTATTATTCAATCCAAAACTACGCTAAAACAGTCGTACGCAACTCAGATATCGAAAATGAATATGATAATGCCATTTCATTACTGGAAGAAGAACTTGAAGCAAGGAAAATAAGATTAAACGTAGGCGAGCAAGACCGTCTTGTCCTTGAATATCCCCCTTTTATATGTTCGAACAATGAGCATGAAATAGAAGAAGTCTTGGCCTGTATAAAAATAATGAAGAAGGGAGAAATCACTCAAACAGAAATCAATGCAGGCTATTGTCCTCATTGCAAAGCTTTTTTTGTTAATCCAAAAACCACGAGTACTCTCCTAAAGGATGACATTCAAATTTTGCATCCCTTGATAAACTACGATGAGTTTCGGATATATACAAGCAAGAGATCTCGAGAAAGCACCGA